>CALGHC010000123.1 GCA_937915965.1 uncultured Myxococcales bacterium | reverse complement strand
AGCGACCGGCGACGCGGCCGGCGGCGACGCTCTCGTCAGCGACGTTGGCGGTGACGCTGCGATCGGCGAGGACGGGGCGGGCGCCGCCGACGGCGGCGAGGCCGAGGAGCCGCCGCTGGCGCCTTTAAACAAGCCGCTCACCACGTCGGCGCTGCCCGCCCCGCTGACGATGGACACCTGGCTCTATGCGGTGCCATCCGCCAACAACAACAGCGTCGCCCAGGCGGTCGCGGACGGCAGCTTCGTCTTGCCCAAGGCTGGCGACACCACCTGGGGCATGACCTGGGCGGTCGCCGAGTTCGACGAGAACGGCGGCTTGGGCCCGTTTGGCGCCCAGGGCGGTCTGGTCTGGTTGGTCGCCGCGCCGCAGCTCGATGGCTCCAACGCGGACGGCTCGACGTCGACCATCGCCCGCCTCGACAACGTCTACTCCGCGCAGGCGATCGGCCAGCAGGTGCCCGGCGAGCACTACGGCCACGGCTGGGGGCGCTTGCCGATGCGCTTGAAGAACGGCACCGGTGTCGCGCTGCGCGCCCGCGGCGGTCAGAAGCTGCGGATCGCCTTCGAGCAGACCAAGCGCGAGCTGGTCCTCAACACCGCCGACCTCACCCGTCCCGATCTGCGCGTCGGCCACAGCGAGCCGCAATGGCTGGGCATGCCGCTCCTCAACCTCGGCACCGACGCGGTCGTCGACGTGCGCGCTCATGTCGAGGCCGACGAGAACTTCGAAGCCACCGAGATCAGCATGCCCGCTGTCGGACCGCTGGCGGCGACGGGTCTGGCCTTCAAGCTGGTGCCCAAGCACGCCTGGGTCGCCGACAGTGGCCCGATCACCGTGCACCTGCGGGTCGAGGCAGCCAACCGCACCTACGCCTACCTGCACGAGGTCCAGCTCGACGTCGTGCCGATCGGCAAGCAGTTCCGCCAGACCTTCCGCTCGCCGGTCGACCGATCGGTGCAGTACTACGGGGTCACGCCGCCAAGCGACTTTGACGCCGCCAAGTCGTACGGCCTCGCCCTGTCGCTGCACGGCGCTGGCGTCGACGCCATCGGCCAGGCAAACGCCTACGGACCCAAGGACTGGCTGTACGTGGTCGCGCCGACCAACCGCCGGGGCTTTGGCTTCGACTGGGAAGAGTGGGGGCACCTCAACGGCCTCGCCGCCCTCGACGACGCCATGGCGCGCTTCGACACCGACCCCGCTCGCACCTACGTCACCGGCCACTCGATGGGCGGCCACGGCACCTGGCAGTTCGGCATCCACCACGCCGACCGCTTCGCCGTCATCGGACCGAGCGCGGGCTGGGACAGCTTCTACAACTACGGCAACCAGGCCAAGCTGCCGGTCTTCCCCATGGACCGTGCCCGTGCCCACAGCGACACGTCGCACTACATCGCCAACGTCACCAACCGCGCCGTCTACGTCATCCACGGCACGTTCGACACGGTCGTAGCCTGGAAGCAGGGCCTGACCATGCACGACAAGGCGGCGGCGTTCTCCGACGACGTGCAGCACCACTGGGAGGAGGGCGCCGGCCACTGGTGGGATGGCGACCTCGCCGAGGGCGCCGACTGCGTCGACTGGCCGCCGCTCTTTGAGCTGATGAAGCAGCGCAAGCTGGAGACGACCGAGCTGGCCTTCACCTTCCGCAGCCCGGGGCCGTGGCACAGCGACCGCTACAGCTACGTGCAAGTCCTGTCGGCCGAGAGCCCCTACGCGGACTGCCTGGCGGTCTCCGACTTCGACGGCGTCAGCCTCAAGCTGACCACCGAGAACCTGCGCACCTTCGAGATCGACGGCGCGGCGATCCGCAAGAGGGGCCCACAGTCGATCGTCATCGACGGCAAGGAACACCCGCTGCCAGACGGACCGCTGCGCTTCGGCCCCGACACCGGCAAGCGAACGGGCGTTCACGGCCCGTTCAACCAGGTCATGCACCGGCCCTGGTGCTGGGTTTGGGACGACGGCGACACCGTGTACGCAGCCTACGCGGCCTACCTGTCGAACACCTGGAGCCTGATCGGCAACGGCTCGGCGTGCGCCCTGCCAGCCTCCGAGCTCACCGACGCGATCCGCGCGAGCCGCAACCTCATCCACCTCGGCCGCGACGCCGCCGCCATCGGCGCCCCCGCGAGCTTCTCGTGGAACGACAGCGGCGTGACGGTCGGCTCCAAGACCTTCGCCGGCGCAGCGGTGGAGCTGATCTGGGACGCCGGCACCCACCTCGACGCGGCGATCGTCGCGCCCAAGGGCCAGGAGAACCTGCTGTATTCAGTCGTGCCGTTCTCGTCGCGAGCCGGGATGCCCGACTGGTTGGTGTGGAGCCCCAGCGGGCTGCAAGCAGGCGGCTATTTCGGCGGCGACTGGAAGCTGAACCCGGAGTTCGCGGTCGGCTTGTAGGGCGGGCGCTGGCGCGTGACGCGCTTGGCGCGACAGCAAGGGGAGGACGCTGGTGAGCAGCGGGCGAAGACGCGGTCGAATGAGCCGAAACGCGGCCGCGTGCTGTCGGATCGCAATCGGGCTGTTCACGGCCGCGTGCATCGCCCTCCCGACAAGTTGTGCCGACCCCGGCCCCAGGCCAGGGACAGATTCCATTGGCCAAGATACGCCCAAGCCAGCGTGCCATCCCGTCCAACTCCGTCCCGACGACACTTGCTGTCCGCCAGGCCACTTTTACGCCTACGACACCAATGCCTGCGTCGCCGCGGGCCCGCCGGAGTGCGCCGAGGTCGTCTTCACGAACCCCGAAGGCTGCGTGCCACGGTGGTGCTGGAGCGGCGAGGCCGAGGACGGAAGCGCCTGCGACCCCCTCGCCAACGAGGGCTGCGCCATGGTCGGCCGAACCTGCACCCCGGAGGAACTTGCCTCAGGCGCTGGCTGCGACGCCGGCAGCGGACCGGACCCCGAAGACCAGGGCATGTGTGTTCCCGCTGGTTCCTTCTCCGGCAGTGGGGTTCCCAAGGAATGGAACGGCGATCCGGAGACGCTGTCGCCGGTGCCACCGCTGAAGGAGAGCATCCCCGAGGGAGTGCCGCCGCTGACGAAGCTACCAGAAGCCGAGAACACGTTCTTCTGTCGCGATGATGCGCAGAGCGAACCGCACTTCTGCACCGAAGCGGAGATGCAGGTGTGCACGCGCGGCGCTGCCGGCGAATTGCCGGACTCGGCGAGGTGCGTCTATGTGGGCGTGCCGTGGCAGTCGGGCTACTGCCCACCAGGGTTCGTGGTGAACAAGGCGGCGGAGGCGGTTGCCGGACAGTTGCCGCCGTGCGCCCCAGATCCAGCAGATTGTGGGGACGATGCCTACGGAGACCCCGAATTGGCGGACTCGGCCGAGGTGATCTTTGTCAACCTTGCGACCGGGAAGGCCGGCAACCCAGGCACGCGCGCAGCGCCGCTCAAGACGATTGGCGAGGGACTCGCGAAGGTGCCCGTGGGAGGAACGGTGGCTGTGGCGGCCGGCGTCTACGCGGAGTCGCTGAATGTGACCGAGGCGGTGACTGTGCGGGGGCGCTGCGCGGCGATGGTGCAGGTGGTCGGGGCCGCTGGGGTCCACGTGGTGGCAGTGAGCGGCAAGAAGCAGGATGCCGAGGCGATTCTGACTGGCCTCGCTCTCACCGGCGCAGGCTACGGGATCAAGGTTACAGCCGGGCCAGTTCTGCGTCTGGCGCGGGTCTCGGTTGTGGGGGTTGCCGGCATCGGCATCGACAGTGAGGGCAGCGGAGCCGTTCTTGACGCGAAGTGCGTGGTTGTCTCGGGTACGCGGTTCGCAGGGCCCGCCAAGAGCCTCGGCTGGGGCGTCGGGGCACAATGGGGCGCCAGGGTTGACCTGCAGGACGTGCGGTTGTCGGGAAACCAGGGCCCAGGGGTGGTCGCCGCACATGGTGGGACCAAGGTCGATGCGAACCGAATCAG
>CALGHC010000122.1 GCA_937915965.1 uncultured Myxococcales bacterium | reverse complement strand
CTGCTCTTCCGCTTCCAGAACGCAGACAAGGCGCCGGTCGCTTGCACGCCCCAGGTCGTCGGATTGGCGTACTACAACACCGCCGAAAACGCCCTGTACGTCTGCAACGGCGACTCCTTCCACCTCTTCGCCGCGGCGGCGGCGCCGGGCGCAAAGGGCAACCCGGGCAAGAGCTGCGCAGACATCCTCGCGGCTGCGCCCGAGACCGCCGACGGTGCCCGCTGGATCAGCGCTGGGGGTGTCGTCGAGGAGGTCTGGTGCGACATGACCACCGAGGGGGGCGGCTGGACTCTTGTCGGCGTCGTCTCCGCCGCGGACGGACAGAGCTGGACCTCGGCGTCGGGCAACTGGGAGAAGGACAGCGTCTTCGGCAGCCTCGACCCCGCCAAGAACGCCGACTACAAGGCGCACGCCTTCGCCAATCTGGCCGCCGACGAGCTGATGATCCGCCACAAGGGTGCATTCCTGCTGCGCACGGCCAGCTGCCTGGGCGGCAAGTCGATGGCCGACCGCTTCGCGACGCTGCAGTGGGATTGTGGCGGTTCGGCCGCGCTCAACGGCTCCGTCGCCTGCGCGCACGCTTGCACCGTCGCCAAGGCGACCCCGAACGGCGCCGACCTCGCTCTGACCGAGGGCAAGGCCATCAGCCACCTCTTCTTCAAGGCAGGTGAGGCCGACGGCGCCCAGGACACCAACAAGGACCGCGCCTACCTGTCGACGTCGGCGCGTGACGGTGTCGACACACCGTTCGGCCTGGGGGGCTTCTGCAGTGGCGCCAGCTGCGGCGGCGGCGCCAACCAGGGTGACATCGACGTCAGCAAGCGCGACGACGGCGTCCTCGCCGTGCCAGCAGACAATTGGTATCCAATCTTCGTGCGTTGAGCAGCGGTGCGCGATCTAATAAATTGCGTTTTCCTGGCTCGCTCTCAGCTCACTCTCAGCTCACTCTCAGCTCACTCTGAGCAGGTCCGCGAGCTCGTCGCGAAGGGCCGCCGTCTGCCGCACCGACCGTGGGATGACCAGCACGGTGTCGTCGCCAGCGATGGTGCCGAGGATGTCGGCGAGGCCCAGGCCGTCAATGTAGACGCCGATCGCGTTGCCATGTCCTGTCCAGGTGTGGACCAGCACCATCGTCTCGTTGGCCGTCACCGCGCGGGCTTCGAGCTGGGCGACCTGCCGCATCGCCAGCGGCGGCGACGCTGGCACGCCTGAGCCGCCACCCGGCGCGACGTAGCGGTGACCGTCGCCGACGCGCACGCGCTCGACCCGAAGGTCGCGCAGGTCGCGTGACAACGTCGGCTGCGTGACCTCGACGCCTCGCCCCGCGAGCACCTCCGAGAGCTCCTCTTGATTGGCGATCTCCTGGCTCGCCAGGATCTCAAGGATCAGCCGGTGCCGGGCGTTGCGGCCGCCTTTTGTCTTCATCATCTGCTCCTGGTCGGAGCCGGTCGCGGTGCGTGTCGTCGCCCGCAACCCGCGGTTCAGCTCCGGTACGAAGCGTTGATGGTGACGTACTCTCGCGAGAGATCACAGGTCCACACGGTCGCTTCTGCGTCGCCGCTTGCGATCTCGAAGACGATCTCGACCTCGTCGCGGGCCAGGTGTTCGCTCGCCTCGATCTCGTCAAAGTCGCTGCGGTAGTTGCGATCGAGCAGTTCGAGGCCGTTGCAGACGATCCGCGCGCTCGCCGGGTCGAAGACCACGCCCGCGCGCCCAGCAGCTGCGAGGATCCGCCCCCAGTTCGCGTCGGCACCGTGGATCGCCGTCTTGACCAGCTGCGAGGTCGCGATCGTCCTGCCAATCTGCAGCGCGTCCGCCTCGCTTGCGGCGCCACGGACCGTGATCGTCACCAGCCGGGTCGCGCCTTCGCCATCGGCCGCCACCTGCTTGGCGAGATCCACGAGCACCTCCGTCAGCGCCACCTCGAACTCGGCCAGTTGATCGCGGTCGCCCTCGCGCAGGCGCACGCCCGATGCGCCATTGGCCATCACCACGACCATGTCGTTGGTCGAGGTGTCGCCGTCGACGGAGATGCGATTGAACGACCTGGCCGTCGCGCGACGCAGCACGGTCTGCAGCACCGCTGGCGGCAAGAACGCGTCAGACGTCACGAATCCAAGCGTCGTCGCCATGTTCGGATGGATCATGCCCGACCCCTTGGCCGCGCCGCCCACCGTGTAGCGACCGCAGGGGCCGTCGACGACCCGCACAGCCTCCTTGAGGGTCGTGTCGGTGGTCTGGATGGCCGTCGCCGCCGCGCTGCCCCCTGCTGCCGACAGCGCCGCCACCGCCTCGGGCAGGCCTGACAGCAGGGCGTGCATCGGCAGCGGCAGCCCGATCACCCCGGTGGAGGAGACGAGCACCTCGGGGAAGGCCACGCCCAACAGGGACGCCGCCTCATGGACGGTCCGCCAGGCGTCGCGCGTCCCCTGGTCGCCCGTGCAGGCGTTGGCGTTGCCTGCGTTGACGACGAGCGCTCGGCTCATGCCGCCGTTGCGGCTGAGCTGATCCTGGCAGACCAGCAGCGGCGCGGCCTTGACCAGATTCGTCGTGAAGACGCACGCGGTCGCCGCCGGCACATCACTGGCGATGATCGCCAGGTCGGCCCGCTTGAACCGCAGCCCGCAGTGCACGCCGCTAGCCTTGAAGCCGCGTGCAGCCGTGACGCCCGTGGCGGGGCGCGTGATTTCGGCGGCGGTGACGGGCACGTTCTTGTTCTGAAACGACAGTGAGATCATGAAGATGCTCCGGGTGGGGTGATCGCCGTGTTCGCTGGTTTCGCGGCACGGTTGAGCAGGTCCGCTGGGATCAGACCAACGCGCTCGTCGAAGCCGAGGACGCGGTTGGCGACCTGCACCGCCTGGCTGGCCGCGCCCTTCATGAGGTTGTCGATCACGCCGATGACGACGAGATCACCGGTCTGCGAATCGACGACGGGGGCTAGATCGCAGTAGGGCGTGCGGGCGACGTCGCGCACGCTGGGCAGGCGGTCGGCGGGGTCGACGACGCGCACGAACGGGCTGTCCCGGTAGGCGGCTCGCCAGGTGGCGAGGATCGTCGCCGCGTGCAGCGGCCGGTTCGCCTCGAGGACGACGTCGGCGAGGATGCCGCGCTCGATCGGCGCGAGGTGGGGCGTGAATCCGACCGGCACGTCGCCGCCGCAGAGCCGCTCGAGGCCGGCGCGGATCTCGGCGACGTGCTGGTGACTGCCGACCCGGTAGGCGCGCAGGTCGCCGCTCAGCTCGCTGAACCCCAGGGCCACCTCGGCCTTGCGTCCCGCCCCCGAGCTGCCGCTGGTGGCGTGAACACGGACCTTGGGGCGCAGCGTCGTGCCGAGCGCGAACGCCGGCGCCGCGGCGAGCTGCGCGACGGTCGCATAGCAGCCCGCACAAGCGACGAGGCGTGCGCCGGGCAGGTCATCACCAAAGAGCTCCGGCAGACCGTAGACCGCCTCGCCCAGCAGCTCGGGCGCAGGATGAGTCTGTCCATACGCATGCTCCCAGGTGCGCGCGTTGCGCATGCGCAGGTCGCCGCCGAGATCGATGATGTGGCCAACGCGACCGTGCAGGGCCTTCGCTGCGAGGGCTGATTTGCCTTGGGGCAGGGCGAGGCAGACCAGATCGACGCCGGCGATGAGGTCCGGGTCGAAAGCGTGCATCACGCCGCGGTGCAGGTGCCGCAGGCGCGGAAAGAGGCGCTCAAAGGCCTGGCCGGCGTAGCTGTGCGCGAATGTGCCGACGACGTCGACCTCGGGATGGCCGGCCAACAAGCCGACGAGCTCGGCGCCGGCGTACCCCGAGGCGCCGACGACAGCCACACGGACGCGCCCCCGACCAGCGCGTTCAGTGCCACCGCGCTGGGCGGCACCGCGTTCGGCACCGCGTTCGGCACCGCGTTCGGCACCGCGTTCGGCACC
>CALGHC010000121.1 GCA_937915965.1 uncultured Myxococcales bacterium | reverse complement strand
GCCGCGCGGCGACCCTGCGCGAGGTGGTGACGACCTGGAACCCCGACGACCTGCACGGCAGGCTCGCCCACCTCAAGCCGGCCGATCTCGACGATCTGATCGCCTATCTCAGGACGCTCTGATGGCCACGCGCGCCTGCCACCTTCGCCGTTCCGTCTGGGGTCTCGTCGCGGCGGCGGCGCTCGGGTTGATGGCGTTGGCACCGAGCCGGGGCCAGGCGCAGAGAGCTGCCCCTCCGACCAGTGACGCCGACGCCGCTACGGATCCCTCGGTCTATGGCGTGCAGACCAGCCGCCGCTGGGCGTTCGGCGAGACCTGGCAGCGCCGCAACCTCGTGCCGGTGGCCAACCCGAACCCGGATCCGCAGCCGCAGCCGGCGCGCGACCATCCCTTCGACGTGGCCATCGCGCGCGACGGCAGCAAGGTCTGGATCGGCCTCGTTGGCTCGGAGCTCGAACCCGGCCACGCCCTCGCGGTCTACGACGTCGCTGCCGGGCGTATCATCAAGCGAATCGAGCTCGCGGCTCCCGGCGCCGGCCCGCCGGCCCTCAGCCCCTACCGGCTCAGCATGCACCCGGGCGGCCGCTTTCTGCTGGTCACCAGTCGGTTGTCGAACTTCGCCACCTTGATCGACACGCGCGACGACACGGTCGCTGCCGAAGTGCCGCTCGACTTCTACAGTCAGGGCGTCGTCTTCGACGCCAGCGGCAGCGTCGCCTGGGTCGCCAACCGTTACCTCGACCAGGTGCTCGAGTTCGAGGTCCGCGCCGCGGGCGCCGAGATGGCGCTGCGGCCGCTGGGGGGGCTCGACGCGCAGCGCTTTGTCGACGAGGTCCATCCGATCCTCGCCAAGAGCTGTGGCGCCGCCGCCTGCCACGACCGCGAGCGCGGCGGCTTCGTCGCCGGTAGGGACGGCCGCGCCAGCTTCGTATCCGCGCTGGCCCACGTCGTCCCCGGTGACCCGGCCGGCAGTCGCCTGCTGCGCGCCCCCGTCCGCGGCCGTCACGGCGGCTATGCCGACCAGATACCGCGCATGCGCGGTCACGCTGGCGGCGTCGTGGTCTTCGCCGACCCGGCCCGCGACCCACGCTGGCGGCGGATCGCCGATTGGATCCGCGCTGGTGGCCCTGGCCCGGGCATCCCCGTGGGAAACCCGCGCAGCAAGCCCAAGACCCTGGCGCTGAGCACCAATGGTCGGCACCTCTTTGTCGGCAACACGGGCACGGGCGACATCGCCGTTGTCGATACGCGCACCCGCCGCGAGGTCGGCTCGATCGGGGTCCAGAACGTCGTCAATGACCTGAAGATCCACCACTCGGACGCGACGGGCCACGACTATCTGCTGGTGACGACCGAAGGCGTCGGATTCGGTGTGGGGCGCGAGCGCGATCCTTGGGGGGGCGAGAGCTGGCAGGCCGGCAACCCGGCCGCTCACTTCTCGGTCTGGCGCGACCCGAAGACCGGCCGCGTCCTGCCCCGCGAGGACCAGACGGTGCTGGGGCCCTTCGACGCGGTCGACGGCACCGCGGCGATCAAGTTTCGTGACATCCAAAACGACCTGCTGATCGTCGACCTCAGCCGTCTGCAGATCCCCGCAGAGCCTCTCGCCGACGGTCCGCGGCGGCTCCTGAACGCCAACCGCTACGAGGCCCACCGCGGCTGGGTGCGCTACACGTCCGACACGGCGGAGTCGACCTGGGGCGACATCAAGGGCGACATCCCGCCCGAGCTGATGCGCGTCGTCGGCGCGTTGCCCGAGAAGATGGCCCTGGTCGGCGACCAACTCTTCGTCACCATGCAAGCGACCAATCAGGTCCAGCGCTGGCGCATCGACGCTGCCGCCTCGGACCCGGCCGACATGCTGGTGCCTGTGGCGGTCTATGCGACCGGCTTGCAGCCGATCGGAGTCGTCGCTGGCCCGGCCGGCACCGCCGCCGCCGGGAAGCTCTTTGTGGCCAACTTCCTGGGCGGCACGTTGACCGTCATCGACACCGCCAGCGGCCGCTCGCACGAGGTGGTGGTCGACGCGTCGATCGTCGACCAGCCGGTGCCAGCGACCGGGGCTGAGCGCGGCGAGGTCTTTGTGCACAGCGCGCTGCTCTCGTCGGATGGCGACACGAGCTGCTTCCACTGCCACTACCTCGACACCGGCGACGGCCGCCCCTGGGGCGTGAGTCAGGTGGTCGGTCAGCAGTACCTGCCCGGGCCCCACGGTGGCTCTTCCCTGGTCATCGGCGGCACCATGGGCGTGCCACAGATGCGCGGCTTGTTCGCGATCCAGCCTTTCTTTCTGGAGGGCACTCTCTCGGCCTACGAGGCGCGCTCGATGATCCAGGAGCACGCGCCGGCAGACGACTTCCGCGGGCCGCTGCCGGGCGCCGACTATGGCGGCGTCGAGGCCCACTACGAGCTGCCGGGGGCGGCGGACATCCAGTCGCGCATGGACGCAGCCTCCGACCTGGACGCAAACCTTGAGGAGCGCCGCGACGAGATGTTCCGCGACCGCTCGATGGCTCTCTTCGGCAAGGCGTTCACGTTGCGTGATTTCGTACGCTTTGTCGGCGACTGGCAGGTGACGGAGCCGCACCTGTTGCCCAACCCTTTCGACATCGACAGCGCGGCTGTTCGTCGTGGCGAGGCGCTCTTCCACGACGCCCGGGTGGGCTGCGCGGCTTGTCACCCCAGGCCGAATTTCGCCCGCAAGGACCTGGCCAACAACGCACAGCAGGCCATCGAGCCGGTGGTCACGCTGTCCGCGCGCGACGCCGCGTTCACCCTCATCGGACTCAACCGCCTCGACGCCATCAACGGGGTGCGACGTGATCTGGAGCCGCATGACGGTGGCCGCGTCGAGGAGACCCAGGGGCATTTCACGATCAGCGGGCTGCGCGGTATCTGGGACCGCCCGCCGGTCTTCCTGCACAACGGCATGGCCCGCACGCTGCGCGAGGTGCTGTTGGCGCCAGGGCATCCGGGCCTGCGCCGGCTGAAGTACGAGCCGATGGTTGGCGGCGAGGCGGAGCGACCCGGACGGCTCGAGGTGGGATTCAACATGACGTGGTTGTTCGCCAAGGGCTCGCCGCAGGTGCGCGCCCACCGCGCCGCCGGCGGGCGGTTGGGCTTCGACACCCATGGCGGCACTTCGCACCTCAAGGCCGCCGAGGTCGACGACCTGGTCGCGTTCCTGCAGGCGATCGAGTGAGGCGGCTGAGATAAAATGGGACGAATGCGGATGAATGCGGATGAATGCGGATGAAGGCGGATGAAGGCGGACGAAGGGGATGAACGCGTGCGGATGAGGAATCACATCGGCCAGGCGGCGACACGGTTGTCTTCGCGACGCGCTTCGCGGCGCGCCTCGGGCGCCGCCGCGGCGTGCTCTGTGGCGGGCCTGGTGGCCGCGGTCGTGGCGATCGGCTGCGGCGTGCTCGTCGCCGGCATCGCGGGCGCCCTCATCGCCGTACCCCTCGCCGCGGCCGCCAACGCCGTCGCTCAGCACCTCGCGACCTACACCGGCGT
>CALGHC010000120.1 GCA_937915965.1 uncultured Myxococcales bacterium | reverse complement strand
TCGAGCGCACGCCGCGATCTGCCGGCATCCGAGCGGCGACGCCGCTGGAGGTGTTGGTCATCACGCGCGACGATTTCTTCCAGCTCCTGCGCGAGGAATCGACCGCGGTCAAGCTGCTGTGGGCGATGGTCCGCATGCTCAACGCCCGCCTGCGCGTGACCACCGACGAGCTCAGCCTCGCTCGACTGGAACGCGGCGAGTGAGCGGCACGATGGCGCCAATGACGACGGTGCGAATCAAGAGACCGGCCGCGCGCGACGGCGCTCGGTTCGACCGCACGGCGATCGGGCGCTCGATCGTTCTGAGAGCGGCAGCCGCTCTTGTCGCGGGGTTCTGCACCTTCGGTTGCGTGCCGCCCAAACCGCCGCCGCCCCGCCCTGCTGCGCCGCTACCGGGCGCCGAACCGGCGAAGCGAAACAGGCGGCCTACCGCCGAGCCGGCCATCTCGAAACACGCCAGCCGCCGCGACGGCCTCGAAGGGGGCATGCTGGTCTTTGAGGATGACTTCGAGCGCGCAGAACTTGGCGCCGACTGGACCGCAGCCGAGCCCGGTGAATGGACCATCGGCGAGGGGCTACTGCGGGCCAATCGGGTCGCCAACTACGACGACCGCAACAAGGGCTGCTGGCTCAAGCGCGAGCTCCCGGAGAAGGTTCGAATCGAGTTCGACGCCGCGTCGCACAGCAAGGTCGGCGACATGAAATGCGAGGTCTTCGCCGGCGACTCCGGTCACGAGAGCGGCTATTCGATCATCTTTGGCGGCTGGAACAACGCCATCAACACCATCACGCGCCTCGGCGAGCACCAGGAAGGCCGCGTTGTCCAAAAACCCCACGTCCCGGTTGAGTCAGGCCGCAGCTACCACTGGGCGGTGGTCCGAACCGACGGCGCGGTGCGCTGGTACGTCGATGGCCGCTTCATGATCGCTTACGACGACCCCGAACCACTGGTCGGGCGGCGCTTCGGCTTCAACAACTGGTTGTCCGACGTGCGTTTCGACCGCGTCCGGGTGTGGGACCTGGGCGCAGCCGCTCAGTGAGGCCCCGCGCGTGGCATTGACCCGGGAACTGGCCCGAACGTTGACGGCTCCTGGACCCCTCCGTATGCTCCTATCGGCCGGTTCGTGACCGAATCTGCGCCGGCAATGCGTCATCCCCTCAGGCCAGCAGGTACAGGCGCCAGGACGGGGACACGAGGCAACCGACAAAGGACGTCCAGTGGCGATTCGCCTTTCCAGCTTCGGCGAGACCAACGTGGGCCGCAAGCGTACCCACAATGAAGACAACCTCCTGGTCCTCCCCGAGGCGCGGCTCTTTGTCGTCGCAGACGGTATGGGGGGGCACGCTTGCGGCGAAGTCGCGAGCGAGATCGTCATCACCAACATGCGGGAGTATTTCGACCGCGCGCTGGGCGACGGCGAGGCCACCTGGCCAGCGCGCGAGGAGCGCGGCAGGTCGATCGGCGAGAACATGCTCAACGCGGGCATCAAGTTCTCCAACTACGTCATCTGGGAGAAGGGGCACAGCGACGCCCGATTCAAGAACATGGGCACCACCGTCGTCGCGATGCACTTCGACGACGACAGCGCGGTCATCGCCCACGTCGGTGACTCGCGGTGCTATCGGCTGCGGGGCGATGTGCTCACCCAGATCACCGAGGACCACTCTCTGCTGAATGATTACAAGAAGATGGCCGTCCTGACTCCTGAGGAAGAGGCCAACTTCCCGCACAAGAACATCATCGTTCGAGCCTGCGGTCTCAAAGAGGACGTCAAGGTCGACGTCCAGACCGATCCTCCGCAGGTCGGCGACGTCTACATGCTTTGCAGCGACGGACTCTCAGGGGAGATCGAGGACGACGGCATCCTCAAGATCATGGTCGACGCGGGCGCCGATCTCGAAGCGATGGTGAATCGATTGATCGATCAGGCCTGCGAGAACGGTGGCAAGGACAACGTCACCGTCATTGTCGCTCGCATCGACGCACTCTAGGTCCAGCGCCCGCACGGAGGTCCGGTTCGGCGCCTGCCACCTGCCACGCCGGCCCGCCCGTGCCCTCCACAAGAAGCGAATCGATCAGACGGGCGCCGCGACCAAGGGTCGCGCGCGGCGGGGTCGATCGCGTCCCCGGCCTTGCCCCCGCCGCCGCGAGGCTGGCATCCTTGCCGCGCCCAGCGACCAATGCGGTCCGCCGCCGCCGCTGGTGGCTGCCACCGCAACCGGTCCGCCGCACACCGATCTGCCGCACACTGATCTGCCGCACACCGATCTGCCGCACACTGAACCGCCGCACACTGAACCGCCGCACACTGAACCGCCGCACACTGAACCGCCGCACGCCGACCAGCCGCACACCAACCAGCCTCCGGAGTTCGCAATGAAATTCAGACTGTCGCCGCGCGCGCCCCGACCGGCAGCGCTCGTCTGCATCTTCGCCGCCCTCCTGTGTGGGCTGGGGTGCTCGGCCAGCGATGACGGCGACGGAACGACCGGACAAGCGACCGACAGCGCCAACACGGACGGTGCTGCCGCGGTCGATGGCGTCGCGAGCGATGCGGAGGCTGACGCCGGCGAGGCCGACGAGACCGAGGACGACAGCGCGGTGGTGGCCGACGGCGCCATCAAAGACTCCGTGTCTACCGACGCACCGACGGGCGGTGACTCTCTAGCGGATGGCGACGGCAACGGGAGCGACGGCAACGAGAGCGACAGCAAAGAGAGCGACAGCAAAGAGAGCGACAGCAAAGAGAGCGACGCGGCCGAGACCGATACGGAGCTGGCAGACGGCGACGACACGACGCAGGTCTGTCCGGGCGGGATCGGATGCGCGTGTGGCGGGGCGAGTGACTGTGCCACGGGGCTCGGCTGTTTGGGCGAGGCCGGTGCCCAGACCTGCGGTTGGCCCGACGAGCGGCTGTGCAGCCCGTGCGCCTCGAATGACGAGTGCGCCACCACCAGCGCCGACGATCCGCGCTGTTTTGACCGCGGCGACGAGGGGTTCTTCTGCGGCCTGGGCTGCGCGACCGACGGCGACTGCCCGACGGACTACACCTGTACCACCGGTGACGACATCGAGGGCGCACCGACCAAGCAGTGCCTGCCGGCAAACGACGGCGTATGCGCATGCTCGACGTGGGCGACGGAGAACGAGGCCAAGACCGTCTGCGTCACCGCCGGCGGCTGCACTGGCGAGCGAGGCTGCAGCATCGATGGGCTGGGCCCGTGCGTCGGAAGCGCGGCCGAGGTCTGCAACGGCAAGGACGATGACTGCAGCGGCGCGACGGACGACGGGCTGCTGTGCGACGACGGCGATGCTTGCACCATCGACGCCTGCAAGGACGCCAGCTGTGATCATGGGGCGGCATTTTGTGACGACGGCAACCCGTGCACGGACGACGCCTGCGAACCAGCCACTGGCTGCACGGCGACAATGAATGACGCCGTGTGTGACGACGACAGCGCGTGCACCAGCGACGATGGCTGCACCGGCGGCGCCTGCGCCGGCGCGGCCAAGGACTGCAGCGACGGCGACGGCTGCACTGCCGACGCCTGCGACGCCAACACGGGCGACTGCAGCAACGCGCCTCTGGCCGGCTGCCTCGCCGGCGGCCTGGTCGCCCTGCCCTACGCGATCGCCTTCGACTGCGGTACGGCGGCCGCGTCAGGCTGGACCCTTGGCGCGACCGGCGAAGGCCCCCTCGACCCCTACTGGGCATTCGACGCCAGCGCCGCGGAGCCGGGATTCTTGTCGCCGGCTTGCTCGATGAATTTCAACAACGGCATCGACTTCGACAACGACAAGGTGGTCGAGGCGAGCGCGATGTCGCCGACAATCGACGCGACCGGTCTGCAAGCGGGGGACGCGCTTGAGCTGCGATTCGCGCTCGCTGGCGATTGGGAGAACGGCAGCTACGACGACCTGCTGCTTGAGTTCAGCACCGACGCGAAGACATGGACCGGGCTCGCGAGCTACGACGCACCCTCAGACTGGGAACTCCAAACGGTCGACCTGACCGCGCTATCGGGCAGCGCGTTCCTGATTCGCTTCCGGTTCATCACCGAAGATGCCGTCGGCAACGCCTACCCAGGCGCCTTCATCGACGACTTGTCGATCGTCGACCCGACGTGTGATGCCGACGCCGACTGTGCCGACGCAAACGCCTGCACGGTGGACGCGTGCGACGAGGCGACGTCGCTGTGCACCCACGCCGCCGCAAAGGCAGGTACTGCTTGCGACGATGGCAAGGCCTGCACGGTCGATGACGTCTGTGGCGGCGACATCTGCAGCGGCGACAGCAAGCTGTGCGACGACGACAACTCCTGCACCACGGACACGTGCATCGCGCTCTCCGGCGCATGCACGGCGACGGCGAAGGCGGACGCCACGGCATGCAGCGACGGCGAACCGTGCACCAGCGGCGACAAGTGCAAGGACGGCACCTGCGGGCCGGGAGCGGCGAAAGCGGACGGCACCAGCTGCAGCGACGGTGACGCGTGCAGCGCCGGCGATGCCTGCAATGGGGGGGCGTGCACCTCTGCGGGCGACGCCAGCGATGGGACGACCTGCAACGACGACGACCCTTGCACCAGCGGCGACACCTGCGAGAAGGGCGCGTGCGCAGGGGCTGGCGACCCATGCGACGACGGCAACGTGTGCACGCTCGACGCCTGCGCGCCCACGGCCAGCGGCGGCAAGACCTGCTCGCACGATTCGGCCAAAGACGGCGGCGCCTGCGACGACGGCGAGGTCTGCACGACCGACGACGTCTGCAAGGCGGGTGTCTGTGCGGGCAGCGACCAGTGCAAGGTCACCCAGGTGGTCGAGGACGCGTTCGCCTGTGACGTCGACGGCGGCTGGACCTTTGAACCCACTGTGGCGGCGGGGAAGAGCGGCTGGCAGGTCGACGGGACTCCCGATCCGCCCGGGTACAAGTCGCCGAAGTGCTCACTGAACTTCAATAACGGCGCTGACTTCGACGACGACGTCACAGTCAAAGGCAGCGCGACATCCAAGGCCTTTGCCGTCCCCGCGAAGGGCATCCTTCGGGTCGGCTTCTGGTCATTCAACGGCGTCGAAGATTCGTCCTCGTACGACGACCGCTTCGTCGAGATCTCTGCGGATGGCTTCAAGGCCGACGTCGGCCAGGTTCGCCTCGACAACGCCGAGGGCATCGAGGAGTGGACCTGGAAACAATTCGGTATCGAACAATGGGCAGGCAAGACCGTCCAGCTGCGGGTCCGGTTCGACTCCGTCGACAGCCTCAGCAACGAGGGGCCCGGCTGGTTCGTCGACGACGTCGAGGTCGTCCAGATCGAGCTGCCCGACGGTCTCGCTTGCAAAGAGGACACTGACTGCGTCGACGACGGCAACTCCTGCACCGTGGAGACCTGCAACCCAGCGTCGGGCGCATGCAGCACGGCCGCGGCCAAGGACGGCGAGGTCTGCGACGACGGCGACGGCTGCAGCGAAGACGACGCGTGCAACAAGGGCGCGTGTGCGGGCGAAGCCAAGGACTGCGACGACGACGAACCGTGCACGGTCGACACCTGTGGGGGCGATCTCGGCGCGTGCAGCAACCAGCCTGCGGTCGATGGCAAGGCGTGCAGCGACGGCGAGGCATGCACCCAAGGTGACGCGTGCAAGGGCGGCAGCTGCGCCGGCGGTGTGCCCGCGGACAACGGCGCGTCCTGCAGCGATGGCAACGCCTGCACAACGGGCGACGCGTGCAAGAACGCCGCGTGCACGCCCACTGGCAACAGCGGGTCGGGCAGCAGCTGCAGCGACAGCGACCCCTGCACCACCGACGACGGCTGCGAAGGCGGGGTCTGCGTCGGTGTCGCGGACCCCTGCGACGACGACGACGCGTGCACGCTCGACGCGTGCAGCAAGAAGACGACCTACACCAAGGAGTGCGTGCACATGCCGGCGCCCGATGGGGCCGCATGCGACGACGGCGAGGTCTGCACCAGCGGCGACGCCTGCCAGGGCGGTGCGTGCGGCGGCAAGCAGGAGTGTGCTGTCGCGACGGTCTTTGGCGACAAGTTCGACTGCGGCAAGGCAGACGCGTGGACTCTTGAGCCCGCGGTGGGCGCGGGAGCGGTCGGCTGGCAGGTCGATGCGACACCCGACCCACCGGCCTTCCACTCGCCAGGTTGCTCACTGAACTTCAACAACGGTGAGGACTTCGCCAACGGCAACACGGTCAAGGGGACAGCGACGTCGAAGGCGATCGTTCTGCCGATCAAGGGCGTGATCACGGTCGGATTGTGGAGTTGGTTCGAGACCGAGAGCGCCTCCTTCGTCGACTACCGCTACGTCGAGGTCTCGTCCGATGGCTTCAAGAGCGACATCACGACCGTCAAGCTCGACAACGGCGCAGCCCAGGAGACCTGGACCTGGCTGGAGTTCGACCTGACCGCACGTGCCGGCCAGACCGTGCAGCTGCGCGCCCGCTTTGACTCCAGCGACGACCTGTTCAACAGCGGCGCGGGCTGGTTCATCGACGACCTGGAGGTCGTGCAGACCGTCTTGCCGGCCGAGCTGGCGTGCCAAGAAGACAGCGACTGCGCGGATGACGGCAAGCCGTGCACGAAGAACGCGTGCAACGTCAACGCCGGTGTCTGCGACTACGGCAACGTCCCGGACGAGACCGCGTGCGACGACGGCAATGTCTGCAGCGTC
>CALGHC010000119.1 GCA_937915965.1 uncultured Myxococcales bacterium | reverse complement strand
AACCAACATGTCCACGAAGGCGCAGCGATCCGACCGAAGAAGGGCTCGCACTGAGACGCCAGGCCGAGACGCCAGGCCGAGACGCCAGGCCGAGACGCCAGGCTGAGACGCCAGGCTGAGATGCCAGACTGAGGCGCCAGACTGAGATGCCAGACTGAGGCGCCAGACTGAGATGCCAGACTGAGGCGCCAGCCCGAGACGCGAGAGCCTGACCGAGCCAACCAAGCTGCCGGGCCGAGCGACCCGGCGCCCCCCCACTGCCCCACCCAGCCCCGCCGCGCACGCCTTGCTACGATACGACGAGGCGGGGCGATCCGGCTTCGAGGCGGCGGTGGCCGTTGCGCAGCGGTGTGAAGCCTCGGCCAGCGGCGGTGGCGGCCGTCAGGTCGCGACTCGCGGCGTCGAGGACCGCACCAGGGTCGAGGATGGGAGCGTGGCTGGCCCGAAGGGCGTCGACGACGGCGTCGATCGCCGCGTCGAGATCCAATCGGTCGTCGAGACCGAGTGAGCGGCGCAGACCACACAGCGCCAACCAGGCGACGCGCAGCTTGCCTTCGATGCTGTGGCCAGCGACGTGAGCCGTGGCGAGGTCGGCGGCCGCGACCAGCGCCGGCGACGGCCGGGGCTCACCCACGAATGTGTCGATGGCCAGTCCGACGAGGCGACCGCTCAAACGCGCCCGTCCGGCGGCGGCCTCGTCGACGACGCCGCCGCGGGCGGCATTGAACAGCAGGGCGCCAGCGAGCCGATCGACGCGCGCGGCGTCGAGGAGCCCAAGCGTCGCGTCGGCGCCCTCGCGGCTCAGGGGGGTGTGCATGGTGATCAGATCGACGCCCCCATCGATGGCTTCGTCGAGGTCGACGGAGACGAAAGAAGCGTCGCGGCGCGCCCGTGGCGGGTCACAGAGGACGACCTGCCAGCCGGTGCCCTGCAAGCGGTCGGCGACGACCTCGCCGACCGCGCCGCAGCCGACCACCAGGGCTCGGCACGCCGGCCCGGGGCGAAGATGGCCAGACGTCCCGGATCGAAGACTGCCAGGTGCCCCAAGCGTCCCAGGTCGCAGACGGCCAAGCGCCCACTCGACCCAGTCGGCGACGGCGACCGCGTTGCCGCCGCGACCCGTCGACAGCGCGACCTCGCGCGCGGCGAGGGCGTGCAGGTCAAGGTGATCGGTGCCCGAAGACAAGGTCGCGGCGGCACGCAGACGTGGCATGCGTTCGAGCAAGGCCGCGTCGACGCGGGTCATGGTGCGGGCGACTAGCGCCACGGCGGCCGCGAGCGACTCGGGCGCGGCAGCGGCGAGATCCCCAGCGGGGTAGGTGTGGACCTCGCATCCGTCGAGCCAGACCGCCGGCAGGGCAGCGGCGGCGCCGGTGGCGACGGCGTCATCGACAAGGACCACAGGCGGTGCGGACATGGCGGTACCGGGCGGGTGTCTAGGGCGCCGAAGCTTCAGCGATGGCGGTGAGTACGCGGCCGGTCTCGTAGCCCCAGCCGGCGTGCACGATGATGCCCTTGGCGTCGACCACGTAGACGATCGGCATCGGTGGCCCCCAAAAGACGGCCTGGCCGAGGACAACGTCGATCACCTCCGACCAATCGTGACCGTCCAACGTCGTCAGCGGCGAATAGAGCATGGTCAGCGATGAATTCAGGACCTGAGTCTCGGCGGTGGTATTGGGGTTGTCCCAGGGGTTGAGGCCGACGAGGGCGACGTTCCCCTTGGCGAT
Organism: uncultured Myxococcales bacterium; assembly: GCA_937915965.1. Lineage (GTDB taxonomy): Bacteria > Myxococcota_A > UBA9042 > UBA9042 > UBA9042 > CALGHC01. The sequence continues at coordinate 2,373 of CALGHC010000119.1, read as the reverse complement.
GGGGTCGGCGAGGTCGTGCCAGGCGGCGGCGATGGCCATGAACGCGACCGGGCAGCTCTCCGCGGCGACCACCAACACGCCAACCTTGCCGGCGAAGATCTCCTCGACCTTGTGCAGCTTTCCCGCCGCGTCGGCGTAGGCGAGATTGGGCAGGGCTTCGCCCGGCTGAAGGTAGGGCACCTCGTGCACGTCGATGAAGTGGATGTCTTCGATGACGTCGTCGCTGTGCACCTCGACCGCGTGGACGATCAGGCCCTTGACTGTCTTTGGTACGGCGATGTCGATCGTCTTGGTCGTCCCGGGCGCCAGGACGAAGGGCGGCACGGCGAGCGTCGTCTTGCCCTCTGGCGTGGCTCCCTCGAGGAAGGTCAGCTTCGACACGTTGACCGGCGCGCTGCCCTGGCTGCGCAGGGTGATTCGCGTCTTGATGTCCTGGCCCACGCCCGTCAGCGGCGCAAAGGCGGACGCCGGCACGACCAGCATCGGTCCCATGGGTGCGTCGAGCTGCAGCTTGACGTGACGAACAAGCTGGAACTCGGCGACGAGCAGGTCGTCGCCGTATGCAAAGACGTCGAGGGCGAAGCCGAAGCTGCGGTCGAGGCCACGCAGCACCAGCGGCGCGACCTTGGTCTGCGCGAGCGGCGGGCGATCGGCGCCGATGAGGTTGTGGCCGCCGGCGGCGACGACGATGTCGCCGACGAAGTCGACGCCGTAGATCATGCCACCGACCTCAAGGCTGCCCTGCGGCACGATGACGCCGTCGGCGCCAATCCGCAGGACGTGCAGACCACCACCGAGCGCGCCGACGGCGACCTGTTCGCCATCTACGGCGAGGAAGGCGGCGACCCCGCCGAGCGGGTGCACATCGATCAACTTCGGCGCCGCGGCGTTGGCAGCCGCGACGTCGAGGACGGCGAGGCCCTTCGGCCCGTTGGCCACAAGCAGACGGTCCTTGCCGAGGGGGGCGACGTCCCAGGCGTCGTCAATCACGCTGGGCACGACGACGGTCTTGCTGTCGAAGGGCGGCACATCCGAGATGGCGAGGAGGCCATACGAGTGAGCGGCGATCCAGACGGTGCCCTCGCGCACCGCCATGCCTTCGGTTCCCAAGCCGACCAGGCTTGGGAAACTGCGGGTCGCGACCGACTTGTCGAGGAACGTAATCGGGTCGACGGTCAACACGTTGATGTAGGGCCCGCGGCTGCCACAGAAGATCCGCCCGCCGCTGCGCACCAGGCGGTTGCAAAACGGCTGGCCATAGACCTTCCAGCCGCTAAGCGCGGCGGGCTTGGCCGGCGGCGGTACCGGAAAGTGGAAGCTGACGAAGCCGTCTTGCGAGCCGGCGATGAAGAGCCGGTCCTCCCACACCAGGCCGGACATGAAGTGCGCGCCGCCGTCCTTGGTCGGCGGGGTGGCGACCGCCGTCAGCGGGATGAAGAGGTGCGTGAGGTCCGTGTCGGAGCCGCTATCACCGCAAGACGAGAAGGGCGAGAGGTCGCCGGTGGCGTGCAGCTCGAGCGTCACGTTCTGCACGGCGGGGGCGGTGCCGCCAAAGGTCAGCGCCTTGGGCTGACCATCTATGCAGGTGACGTCCGACGCGAGCGGCCCGTTCATGAAGCCGCCCGGACCCAACACCATCGCCGCGATCAGCCACTCGCCGGCGGGGATCTGCGCGGTGAAGGTCACAGGCAGGTCAGGCAGGATCCCCTCGTAGACGAGCTGCTCTTCCTTCTCGCCCTCAAAGGGCGGCCCGCCGGAACCGCCGCCGTCGGGCCCGCCGCCTTCGCCGAAGTCCGTGCCAAAAATTCCGGCCCCCACCAGCATGACCTTGAGCGAGCCGGCGAGGGCCAAGTCGGACTGGATGGTGACGACAAGGGTGCTCGCCGTGGCGCCGCCACCGTCCGACGGATCCGCGGCGTCGGTATCCGAGGCGCCGCCGCCGGAGTCTACCGTGGCATCGAGGACGTCGAGGACCGTGTCGCTCGAGTCTGCGCTCAAGACGTCCGAATCGTCTGTGTCGTCTGTGTCGTCTGTGTCGTCTGTGTCGTCTGCGTCGTCTGCGTCGTCTGCCGAAATCGCGTCGGCGGCGCCGTCGGTAGTCTCGGCGCTCTCGCCGCCGTCGGAGAGCGCAGATCCGTCGGCGTCCGACTCGGCGCCCGCGTCGCTCGCCCCGTCGGTGGCCACCGTGGTCGTGCCATCGCCGCTCGTGTCGGCCGGCGCGTCGGTGTCAGCCTGGTCGCCATCAACGCCACCGTCGTCGATGAGGTCGGTGCTTGCCACGTCGGCGGGCTGCGCAGCCGCGTCGGATGCGCTCTCCGGGGTCGAGCAGGCGGCGATCAGCAGGAATGCGACGGCGACGAGGGCAGCAAAGTC
>CALGHC010000118.1 GCA_937915965.1 uncultured Myxococcales bacterium | reverse complement strand
TCGTGCTCGGTCGTGCTCGGTCGTGCTCGGTCGTGCTCGGCTGGCTCGGTCGTGCTCGGCTGGCTCGGTCGTGCTCGGTCGTGCTCGGTCAGGCTCAGTACGTCGTGATCGCGTAGCCGCCGGCTTCGACCACGGACTCGGCGACCTGGCGCTTCAAGGCGATCAAGCTGGCCGGTACGTGGGCGCTGAGCTGATTGAGCTTGAGCGCCCATGGCTCGAGGTCGTCGCCTTCAAAGAGCGCCTCGACGAGCCGCCACGCCGCGACTACGCCACGATCGAGGGCCTCGTAAGCGGCGATCTTTGCGCAGGCGACGGCGTCGCCGTCGAGGGTGTCTTTGCCCGTCGCGATCCGATCGGCGGTCCGCGCCACGGCCGAGTCCACCGCGTAGCAGTCGATGATCAGATTCGCGAGGCCGACCAGCACCTCCTGCTCGCGGTCCAGACCGAGACCGTGGCGGGTGGTGGCGGCCTGAAAGACCGTCATCGCCAGCCACTTCAGCCGCTGCAGCGCGAACTGCGCCCGCTCCAGGCCGTCGTCGTCGGGCAGGGGCGGCACGGTGCCGGCGGCGAGCATCTTCTCAAGGGCCGTCATCGGCGCCTCGACGTCGAGGCGCCCCTGCATCATGCGCTTGATGAGCGTGCCAGGGATGAGCAGCCGGTTGATCTCGTTGGTGCCCTCGAAGATGCGGTTGACCCGGGCGTCACGGTAGAACTTCTCGATGGAGTACTCTTCGACATAGCCGTAGCCGCCGTGGATCTGGAAACAGCGGTCAAGGATCCGATCGAGGGCTTCCGACGAGTAGACCTTGGAGATCGACGACTCGACGATGTACTCCTCGACCGCGGCCATCAGCACCTTGGGGTCGGTCTTGTCCTGGCCCTCAAGCAGCGCGTCGATGGCGCCGGCGATGCGGTAGTTCAGCGACTCGGCCAGATAGAGCTGCACCACGCTGTCGGCGACCTGCTCGCGCAGCGCACCGAAGTCGATCACCCGGGTGCGGAACTGTTTGCGCTCGATGGCGTACGCAAGCGTCTCGCGCAGCGCCCGCTTGGCTCCGCCGACCGTCGACGCGCCCAGCTTCAGGCGGCCGAGGTTGAGCGTGTTGAAGGCGACGTGGTGACCCTTGCCGATCTGGCCCAGGACGTTGCCGACGGGCACCTGAGCGTCTTCGAAGATGAGCTGGGTGGTCGACGAGCCGCGCAGGCCGAGCTTGTGCTCCTCCGCGCCGATCTTGAAGCCGGGGGTGTCGCGCTCGACGATGAAGGCGGTGAACTTGTCGCCGTCGATCTTGGCGAAGACGATGCCCACGTCCATCCAGGCGCCGTTGGTGATGAACTGCTTGGTGCCGTTGAGCACGTAGTGCGTGCCAGCGTCGTTGATCACGGCGCTGGTGCGGGCGGCGAGCGCGTCTGAGCCCGATCCGGGCTCGGTGAGGGCGTAGCAGGACGTGACCTCGCACATGCCAATGCGGGGCAGCCACCTGGCCTTCTGATCGGGTGTGCCGAACAAGATGATAGGCGCGAGGCCGATACCCGAATGAGCGCCAAAGGTGACCGAGAAGTCGCCATTGACGCCGGCCTTCTCGCACACCAGCAGCGAGGTCACCTTGGGCGCCTCGAGTCCGTCGTACTTCTCAGGCACATCCACCAGGCACAGACCCAGCTGGCCGGCCTTCTTGAGCAATTTGATAAGGAGGCCGGAGGCCTTGCCCTCCTTGGTCTCGAGGTAGCGCTCCTGGGAGACGACCTCGGCCTCCATGAACTTCTGCGCCTCGGAGGCGATGGCCAGCTGCTCTTCGTCGAAGTGCTCGGGGCCGAACACCGGCCGGGTGCCCGCGGGCTCGAACAGGAAACTGCCACCAGGTGCTGCCATCGGGTTGTCGGCTGCCATCGTTACCTCCCGCGTCAATTGACGCAGTGCGGCATGGTAGTGGGGGCAAGTGGTCTTTTCAAGCTCACGGATCGCAAAGCTCAAGCACAATCTCGGGCGAAGACGGTGGTCCATATGGACCCTCAAATCGGAGCACACGGTGGGGCGGCGCGCTCTCGAACCAAATGTTGTAGCGAGGGATCAGCGGCTTGGCGAGGCGGGTGACCAGGCTACCCAGCGAGATCCAGTCGTTCAGATCGGGATACATCCAGACCTCTGCTGCCTCGAATCGACCCGCGGGAACGTCGATGGGACCGCGTCGGCGCACCTCGTAGTAAACCCGCGCCATCATGCGGTCGTTGGTCCACGACCAAGCCGAGCGGGCCTTGCCGTCGAGGGGCTGCCCGCGCATCACAAAGGGCAGCGTCACCTCGGGGTAGGCAGCGGGGGGCATGGCGAGCGGCCCATCGAGCCATTGGACGTCCTCGACCCGGCAAGGGACGCCGCCCGTGCCCTCGATCTCACGCTGGAATCGGGTGACGTGCAGGCCCTGTTCAGCGCGACACATCAGGGTCTCGCTCAGCTTGTAGTCGCCAAGCTGGTGGGTGATGTGCAGCTCGAACCGCCGCTCGCCGGCGCCGCCGTCGCCGCCATCACTGCCGTCACTGATGCGCGTCGTCACGCTGCTGCGCACGCCGCCGCGGCCAAAAAGGGCATCGGCGCTGAGGACGGCCTTGAACTTGGGTTTGGGGCGGGGGGTGACGACGTAGTACTGGACCTCTTCGATCCAACCGTCGACGCGCCGCGCCCCCGGGTTGGGGCCGGCGAGCAGATTGGGGACGCGAAAGGGCTCGATGGTCATGGGCGGCGCAGGATAGCCCAGGGCCTGGGTGGGCGCCAAGGGCGCCCGCGCGTTGTGTTGCGCGGGTGTTGCGCGGGTGTGGCGCAGGGGAGCCGGTTTGTCGCACACTGGGCGGCATGAACGGACTTCAGGCTGGCGACAAATTGGCGATCTTGACCAGCGGTGGCGACGCGCCGGGCATGAACGCCGCAGTGCGCGACGCGGTCGCGGTGGCGCTGCCGCTGGGGCTGCAGGTGCTGGGGGTACGCAACGGCTACCAGGGCCTCCTCGACGACAAGATCGAGCCGCTGGGGCGGCGGGACGTCGAAGGCTGGATCCGCCGGGGCGGCAGCGTCCTGGGCACGGCGCGCTGCTTGCGCTTTCACGAGGCCGAGATCCGCGCGCAGGCGGCCGCCCATCTGCGCGCTCGGGGAGTCACCGGGCTGGTCGTCATCGGCGGCAACGGATCCTTGGCGGGCGCCCACGCCATGGCCAGCGAGCTGGGCGCGGACGGGGAGCCGCTGCGCGTCATCGGAGTGCCTGCGTCCATCGACAACGACATCGCCTGTACGTCTCTTTCGATTGGCGTCGACACCGCCCTGAACACCATCGTCGAGGCGTGCGACCGGATCCTCGACACGGCCTCGGCCCACAGCCGCACCTTCATCGTCGAGGTCATGGGCCGGGCGTGCGGCTATCTCGGCATGACGGCGGCGGTGGCCGCCGGCGCTGACGGCGTGCTCTTCCCCGAGGCGAAGCTGGACGAAGCCGCCCTGGTCGAGCGCGTCGCCGCCATCATCGACCACGCCTACGCGCCAGAGGTGGGCCGACGGCGGGTCCTGATCGTCAAGAGCGAGGGTGTGGCCATGGCCAGCGGCGAGCTCAAGGCCGCCGTCGACGTGCGACTGGCGGAGATGGGCATTCCGGTCGAGACCCGCGTGACCGTCTTGGGCCACGTCGTGCGCGGCGGTTCGCCTTCCGCGACCGATCGGCTGATCGCGGGCCGACTTGCCCACGCCGCCGTGCGCGGTCTCACGCTGGGGCTGAGCGACGTGATGGTGGGTTGGCATGTGCTGCGTATGCCCGGGCTGCCCGAAGGCCGCCTCTTTGACACCGATCCGTACGTCTCCTTCTGGCCCCTTGACGACGTGCTGCGCGAGACCGCGCGGATCGCAGACGGCACCTCGCCGCTGACACAGTGGCGCGTCCGGCTGCTGCGCGAGGCCGCGCCTTATCTGTCTTGCTGACGGCCGCTCTTGCTGACGGCAGTTCGTGCCGCCGCTCCGTGCCAGGACGGTTCGCCATACGGCCGCGCCACACACCCTCGCGGCGCACACCCGACCATGCTACAGTTCGACCTGCACCGCATGAGATCGCCTGAGACGGAACAGT
>CALGHC010000117.1 GCA_937915965.1 uncultured Myxococcales bacterium | reverse complement strand
ACACCGTGCACTCGACAGCGCCAACGCGCCAACGCGGCGCACGCGCTGCACTCGACAGCGCCAACGCGCCAACGCGGCGCACGCGCTCGCTGTGAGTCGTCGGCTAGTTGGGCTTGAGGAGGCGCCCGCAGCACCGGCCGCGAAAGCTGCGGTGATCGGTGACGCTGCCGCGTTTCAGGTCGCATGTGCGGCTTCTGATGGCGGTGGCGAGGCGTCGCGTCCGCCTTCGATTTGCCGCAATCGTCCTTGTCCCGCTGGGCCGACATCTGGCCGCGCTGGGCCGCGCGCGCCGGTCCTCTCCCAACCGCCGACCTCACCGAGACCGGCCTCGCGGACCGGCTCGAGCGAGTATTGCTCCATCACGCGGCCGGGACGCGGCCGTCCGGGCGAACGACGAGACCGGCCAAAACGGCAACGCGCCCGGCCGTCTCCGACCGGGCGCGTGCCGCAAGTGGACCAGGTTGACTGGCTGAGCGGACCTACTTCTTCAGCGCATCGCGGATCTCGCGCAGCAGCACGACGTCCTCGCTCGGCGCCGCCGGTGCCGCGGGTGCCGCGGGCGCGGCCTCTTCCTTGCGCTTCATGTTGTTGATGGCGCGAATCGCCATGAACACCGCGAAGGCGACGATGATGAAGTCGGTGATGTTCTGAACGAACTTGCCCCACGCGACGACCACCGCCGGCGCGTCGCCGACGGCTTCTTTGAGCACAAACTGCAGGCTCGCGAAGTCGACACCACCGAGCAGCAAGCCAATCGGCGGCATGAGCACGTCGCCGACAAACGACGCAACGATTTTGCCAAAGGCGGCACCGATGATGATGCCGACAGCCATGTCGACGACGTTGCCCTTAACAGCGAAATCCTTGAACTCTTTCATCATTCCCATTTGATTCACCCATTCGGCCGGCAGGGCCGTTGCCCGGGACAGGTTCTCGGTCGACGCGACCTGCGCGACCGTTTCCCGCTCCTCGTCGCGCTGTCGTGGCGGTCCCTGCCGGCACGGTGGCGCCTCGTTTCGCTCTCTCCCCTCTGACCGCACTCCTGTGTTGCGGTCGAAGGTTCCACCAGATGTCGCGTCGTCGGAAGGTCCGCGCGGCGCGTGACTGCTGGCGGACGTAGTTGCAACAAGCGGGCCAGACGCCCAGACACCGACACAAGCGTCAGTACCTGAACGTGATTTCACGCAACAAGGGACGGCCCGTGCGGCGCCCAGTGCCGTCCCCCGAGACGCTCACGGAGCGGACGCGAGCCGGATTGAGACGGCACGAGACGCTGCGAAACAAAGCGGAACCTTCACTTGACGTATACGCGAAATCCCCAGCTGAGATCGCTGGGATTCGCGCCGCCGCAGCTGCCCACGCCGAGCTCGCTGTCCGTCTTCTCGTCGGGCCGGTAGCTGATGCCGCAGCCCCAGCCGTGCCAGACACCGCGGTTCTCGTTGACCGAGCTGTGCTCACACAGACCGGTGCCGTCGTTGCCGAAGGTCCCGGTGTCACCGTTGGTGCGGGGGATGCAGTAGCCGGGCTGGGTGAAGGCGGCGTAGTTGTAGTCGTTGCGCGTCCCCGGCAGGCCGGAGAGGCGCCCGTAGGTGTAAGCCGCGTTGCATGCGACGCCGTCACCGCAGACGCTGGCTCGATACAGCCGCAGCTCGTTGTTCACAACCGCTTCGGGCGCAGCCGTGATGGTCAGGTTGGCGCCACCGTTGTCCGAAGACCGGCAGGTCTCGACCGAGCCGTCCTTGGAGACAAAGCACATCTTCAGGGCGCTGGCGCCGCCCTTCCACATCGAACGAATCGCCGACGGCGGGAAGGCCGACGACACGCCCGGTCCGATCTGCTTGGTCGTCTTGGTCACGCCCTTGTTCCACACCCCAGCCTTGACCTGCTGCCAGCCAAAGGGAGGCAACGAGATGTCGTTGGGCGCGTCGTCCTCGGCGGAATCGTAAACATTGAGCACCAGCGTATAGCCGCCATTCTTCATGTCGCAGAAGACATCGACCGGTGGGTGGCCACCGTCGCCGTCGGGGTCGATCAGGAACTGGCCGTCGACCGCGGCGGGGTTGGCCACCTTCCACGCCTTGCACGAGGCGAGCGCGGCGATGCACTTGCCGGCGGTACACACCTCGCCGCCGCCGCACTTCGTGCCCTTGGTGTCGCCGCAGGTGGCGTCGCCGCATACGTCGACCAGAGACGCGCCGCAGTCGACGAGCTGGGGCGCCGGGCAGCCGACGCCGGGACTGCACAGGGCGAGCTTGTGGACGGTGCCACCGTCGCAGAAGGCGAGGCGCTTGCTGGCCGGATCGAAGAACAAGCCGCCGGCGTGGTCGGCATCGCAGGGCATGTCGGCGACCGCCTGGGCGAAGATGCGCGGCTTGGCGAGGCGGTGCCAGGCAAAGTCGACGTCGCCCTCCAGGGTGCCGCCAGCAGTCGGCAGGAAGGCCGCCTTGGCGTCTGGGGCGAGCTTGGCCAACCCGACGGCGCCGTCGGCGATGTGGCCAGCGTCGACGCAGCCGGTGCATTGCAGGCTCGACGCCTTGGTCGCGCTGTTCGCCTCGTCGGCCGTCGTCGCCGAGTTGGCCTGCTTGGCGACCTCGGCGACCTGCGCGGTGGTCGCGTTGTCGGCATGCTTGGCGCTGTCGGCCAGGACCGCGTGGGCCGCCTCGAGGGCAGCGCCGCCCTTCGACGCCGATGACGCGTACAAGAAGGCGACGTGCTTGTCGCCCACTGCGCCGATGGCGAGGGCTTCATCGGTGACCGCGCCCGCCGCGATCGCGCTGGCGTTCACACAGGCCGAGCAGTCCAGGCCAAGCGCGTTGGCGGCGACCTCGGCGTGCACGGCGTAGGGCACCGGCCGCAGCGGCACACGCGACATCTCCGGTTCGCCGCCCACCTTGACGCCAAAGAAGGCCGCGCCGCCATCGGCGAAGAGCGCGCTGTCGAGCTTCTTGGTCGGGTCGGCCGTCCCCAGCTCGACGGCGAAGTAGCCGGCCTTCACAGCGACAGCAAGGACGTTCTCGGTGTAGAGCGGCACCTCGTCGTCGGCGCCCGCGTACAGCGACAAGCCGACGCCGTATTCGCCGTCAGCGACCGGGCCGTCGCCGACGGTGCGCAGGTGGCCTTCAAGCTGAATGGCGACCGGCACGGCGGTGGCGATGGTTGGCAGGGCGACGAGCGCGAGCGCCAACGCCGCGGCGGCCATCGACGCGAAAGGCGAACGATCGTGGCGCGGGGCGAGGTGAAGCGTTGCGAACATAGCGGCCTCCAGAGCGGGGCGGGTGTGGGCCCCGAGGGACCCGACGCAGCGGGTCAAGCGCGGTCGGTCGGGCACGGTCGGTCAAGAACGGTCGGTCGAGCACGGTCGCTCGGGCACGATCGGTCGAGCACGGCGAGTCGCGTGCGGGGACGCCGCAGCTCGCGCTTCGGCGGCGCGCGGGCGACGGCTCCGACGGCTAGTCGGTCAGCAGT
>CALGHC010000116.1 GCA_937915965.1 uncultured Myxococcales bacterium | reverse complement strand
GGACGCGGCCGGCAGGGCGCCCGGTTTCGCCCGCGGCGTGTGGGTCGGCGCCGGCGGCGTCAGCGGGCCCATCGAGATCGTCCTGGGCGGAGGCGCATCCGTGCGGGGGCGGGTGCTCGCTGCCGAGGACGGCGCGCCAGTAGCCGGTGCGCTTGTCGAGGTCTTCGAACCCGGCTCGGTGCTGCCGCCGGCGATGGCCACCGCTGACCCCGACGGTGCCTACGTCATCGAGGGCGTCGCCGCCGGTCCGCACAGCGTGCGGGCGACCAGGCCAGGCTTCCTGACCGAATTGGCGACTGGTATCCAGGTGCCCGAAAGCGGCGAGGTGATACGCGATATCCGCCTGGCCCGCGGCGCTGCCGGCGAACGCTTTCGCTTCGAGGGCATCGGCGCTGCCCTGGCCAAGTCAGGTGACGGGATCATCATCCGCAGCGTCATGGACGACTCGCCCGCCCAACAATTCGGCCTGGCCAAGGGCGATCGAATCGTCACCGTCGATGGACGCTCGATCGCGGCGATGGGAATCAGCGAGGTCGTCGAGCTGATCCGCGGGCCGGCAGGAGAGGCCGTGGTCCTGCAGGTCGAGCGGCCCGGCCAGGGTCCGCTCCTCCTGCAGGTCGAGCGCGGCAGTGTTGTCGTCAAGAGCAAGCCGAAGCCGCCTGGGCATCCGTGACGCGATCGCCCGTGGTTCAGTCGTCGTCCGTTCGGCGACGGCGGACCATCTGGCGGATCGACATCAGGTGGCCTGCCAGCGAAAGCGGCATGGTAAACACCAACAGCCAGATGTACGGGACCTGGACGAGGGCGATTGGCGGGCGCAGTGACGCCACCTGTTGCCACGGCGAACGCAGCGACAAGACCAACACCGCTGCCGCGCCGATCAAGAGCGCCAAGCCAATGATATTCCAGGCGATGACCATGCGCCAGCCAACCACGCGGTACCTGAAGGCGGTCACGGCGACGATCGGCGCCGACACTCCTGCGATGAGGTCGTAGTTGAGGCCGCCAAAGCTCATCGCGTCGGGCAGATGACCGCAGACGGCGAGCCAGATCAACAAGACCTCGACGCCGACGCGGAAACTCTGAAACAAGACCAGCCAAAATCCGGATGCGTGGTCGATCAGGCGGCCGGTCGCTGGCAGCAGCGACAGCACAAGGGCAGCCAACCAGGCCGGCGCGGCGAGCACGACCAGACCCGGTGGGTCGGCTTGCGGGTCGAGCAACCAGTCGCTCCCCGCGACCTCGGAGCAGATCACCAACCAGACCAGCGCGAGCAGCGTGGCGATGCCCGCGACCCGGCCGCTCGCCCGACCGTCGCGGCTCAGCCAGATCGGCAGATAGAGCAACAGCGAGAAGACGATCGCGGTAAATCCCAGACCCTGGTTGACGGAGATCATCGTGTCGCCTTCGCGCTGGCGCGCGTCACCGTCACATAGGTGCGAACGGCGTGGTCCTCATCATGCCAGCGATGCCGGTGGACGGCCAGATGAGGCTGGCCGCGCCAAGATCGCGCGTCGCATTGTTCACTGCACGACGCTGCTGCACCATCGTCGGCCGTCGCCGTCGCCGTCGCCGTCGCCGTCGCCGTCATCGGCGGTTGTCGCTGCCGCTGGCCAGCGAGGAGAGAGGCCATCGTGAGCTCCCCCACCGCGTCGGTACCGACTCATGCGGCCGTCACACGACCGGTCGCTGCCGTGGTCGCCATCGGCACGCTCTTTCTCGCCTCCGGTGGCGTCGGTCTGGTCTACGAGGTGCTTTGGGCCCGCTTGATCGCGCAGTCGCTGGGCAACACCGCCCTGGGTCACGCGACCGTCGTCGCGAGCTTCATGGCGGGCCTCGCTGGAGGGGCCCTGGCGCTGGGACCGCTCGCCGACCGGCTGCGCCGTCCGGTCTGGCTGTACGCCGCCCTCGAGGGGCTGATCGCGCTGTGGGCTGCGGCCTTCGAGTTCCTTCACGGTGTCAGTCAGGCTTGGCTCTTCCGGCTCGCCGCGGGACCAGATTCGGGCGGTGATCTTCTCGTCGCGCGTGTCGCTGTGGCCGTGGTGCTGGTGCTGCCGCCGGCCTTCTGCATGGGCGGGACGCTGCCCGCGCTCGGCCGCTGGTTGACCGGACCTCGGCAGGATGCCGGGCGGGCGGTCGCGCTCCTGTACGGCCTCAACAGCCTGGGCGCCGCCGTTGGCGCGCTGGTCGCCGGACTGTGGCTCCTGCCCGCATTTGGCATCGGTGCCTCCCTGCGGGGCACCGCCGTGGTGAATCTCGGCATTGCGTTCGCGGCGCTGTACGCGGGTCGTCGGGTCGTTGCGACGGCAGCGGCCGAGCTGCCCGAGGCTCTCAGGGCGCCTTCTCCCGAGGCGCCGCCGCCGTCTCCTGGGCCCGATCCCCGACTCTGCATGATCACTGCGGCGGTCGCCGGTTTCGCCTCGCTCTTGTTGCAGGTTGTCTGGATTCGGTTGTTCGGAGTCGTCTTCGGCTCGTCGACCCACGCCTTCGCCGCCGTCGTGGCGGCCTTCATCCTGGCGATCGCGGCCGGCAGCGCCGCGGCTCGGCTTCTCCTCGGTCGCGTTTGGCCCGCCGCACCGCTGATCGTCGTGCCGGTGCTGGTCGCCGCCTTCGCCGTCATGATTGAGGCAGCTTTCATCGAGCGTCTGCCCTGGTGGCTCGCCGGGATTCAGGAGGCGCTGCCGCGCACCGACGCTGGCTTCGTCGCTCTGGTGGGCGTCGAGTTGGCGTTGGTTGGCGTCGTCGTGCTCGTTCCGACCGGTGCGCTGGCCGTCCTGCTGCCGGCGACGGCTGGCATGGTCGCGCAGCGCGACGGCCGGGTCGGCCGCAGCGTGGGCCTTGTGTTGGCCGCCAACGCGATCGGTTCGGTAGCTGGCGCCGCGCTGGGCGCGACGGTGCTGTTGCCGTTGCTGTCCTTAGACGGCCTTCTGGCGGCGACGGCCGGCGCTCTTGTCGTCTTCGCAGGGGTCCTCGCCTGGGCCCTGCGCCGCCAGATGCCGCACGACCGCCGCCTGGCGGTCGCGGTCGGCGCCGTGGCCATCTTGTGGCTGTTGCTACCGGCCCGCTGGGATCCACGCCTGCTCTCGGCCGGCGTCTTTCGCGATCACCGCGCCCGGCCGGCTGACTTCGCATCTTTCGCCGAGCGGGCAAGTCGCGACGTCGTGCGCTTCCACTCGGATGGTCCCAACGCGACCGTCGTCGTGCTCGAACGCGATGGCAGCAGGGTCTTGAAGATCAACGGAAAACCCGATGCGAGCACGCGCGGCGACATGCTCACCCAGGTCACGTCCGCGCATGTCCCCTTGTTGCACGTCGCGCGGCCAAAGCGCGCGTTGGTGGTCGGCTGGGGCAGCGGCGTGACCGCGGGGTCGTTGGCCCGCTATGACATCGACGTCGACGTCGTCGAGATCTCCGACGCCGTGCTCGCCGCGGGTGCCTTCTTCGACGAGGCCGCTGGCGGCGCTCTGGCTCATCCGCGCATCCACAGGATCCGAGCCGACGCGCGCGCTTGGCTGGCGACGTCGCCGGCGCGCTACGATGTGGTGGTCAGCGAGCCATCCAACCCCTGGGTCGCAGGGAACGGCGCGTTGTTCAGCGTCGGCTTCTTCGCTGAGGTCCGCGACCACCTCGCCGAGGGCGGGGTACTTGCGCAGTGGTTCCATCTCTACGAAATGGACGACGCGACGGTCGCGCTGATCCTGCGCACCCTCGGTCGGGTCTTTCCACACGTCACGGCCTGGCAGCTCTTTCCTGGCGACCTGCTTCTGGTCGCGTCGCTGCAGCCACCGGACGTCGACCTCCAAGCAGCCGCTGTGCGTCTCGCGCGGCCGGCGCTCGCCGCTGATCTGGCACGGGTGGGCGTGGCCGGGATGGACGGCCTGCTCTCGCTGCAGGCGATGGACGAGGCCGCGCTCAGGCCGCTGACCTCGGGTGCCGGCCCCGTCAACACCGACGACCGGCCGATCCTCGAGTTGATCGCCCCGCGTCTGCTCTTTCGCCACGAGCGAGCCGATGGCGTCGCGGCTCTGGACCTGCGCGGTCAGGCCGACCGCGGCCAGCGCCTGCTGATCGACCGCTGGTGGAACGATCGCCCACCACCGCTCCGGACCCTGCAGGCCCTCTTTGAACAGCACACCCGTTACCCGGCGGCGCCGGACGCCTTTCGCATGGCGTGGCTGCCGCGCCTGATCGCGGCGAGCGACTCCAGTTGGCTCGTATCGCTCGGATTCACCGTCGAGCAGGCGCGCTGGGTGGACGCGGGACGCGCGATCGCCGACGCCCTCAAGCAGCGGGTCCCCGATGACCCGGTTGCGCTGCACGTGCGCGCCCGCTTGCTGGCGATGGCCGGCGAGCGCCGTCTGGCGATCGCCGTCGCGCGGCGCTGTGTCTCTTTGGGCGACGAGCCAGCCGGCCGCTGCGGACGACTGTGGGCCACGTTGCGGCAGCGATGAGGTCGCTGAAGGCGTTCGCGAAAGAATCGCTTGGGCTACAGCCAGCCGCGGCGCGTCAGCTCGCCGATGACCTGCTCGACGCTCGACTCGATCGAGTCGGTGTGGGTGCTTAGCCGCAGGTCCGCTTGCTCGGGGGCATTGTAGGGATCGGAGATTCCGGTGAAGTTGCGGATCTCGCCGGCGCGGGCCCGGCGGTACAGGCCCTTGGGGTCGCGTTCCTCGCACACCGCCAAGGGGCAGTCGACGAAGACCTCGAGGAACCTCAGCGCGCCGAATCGGGCGCGCACCCGCTCGCGATCGGCGACATAGGGCGAGATGAAGGCGCACAGCACGCATGCGCCGACGTCTGTGAGCAAGCGGGCCACCTCGCCGACCCGGCGGATGTTCTCGGCGCGGTCATCCGCACCGAAGCCGAGATCGGCGCACAGGCCGTGGCGCACGTTGTCGCCGTCAAGCACGTACGCCAAGACGCCGCGGTCGATGAGCGCGCGCTCCAGGCCGCTGGCGACCGTGGACTTGCCCGACCCTGACAGGCCGGTGAGCCAGACCGTGAATCCCGGGTGGCCCAGCAGCTCCGTTCGCTCGGCGGGGCGAACCTCTGACGGGCTCCAGACGACGTTGCTGCTGTGACGCTGGTCTTGCTGGGACATGGACGAGCGGCCTCCGCCACAGGGCCGCCAAAGGGGGCGGCAGTGCCCGCGGATCATACCCGCAGCGCAGTCGGGCTGGCAATCGGGGTCGGACCGTCCCGGGTGCGCTTCGACCCGAATCATCGAGTTCGATGCCCCGTCTGTCCGCCACCTCCCTATCGCTTGAATTCGCCCTCTCAATCGATAAGGATGCCGGCCGCACTGCGACCACCAGCGGGGGGAGGGGTCATTCGATGCGAACCGACGCCTACACCATGACTCACCTGCAGCGCCTCGAGGCGGAGTCGATCCACGTCATCCGCGAGGTCGTCGCCGAGTTCAGCCGTCCGGTGATGATGTATTCGGTCGGCAAGGATTCCTCCGTCATGCTGCGCCTCGCGCAGAAGGCGTTCCATCCCGGACCCCTGCCGTTCCCGCTGCTGCACGTCGATACGACTTGGAAGTTCAAGGAGATGATTCGCTTTCGCGACGGTCTCGCTCGCGACCTCGACGCCGAGCTGCTGGTCTGGATCAACGAAGAGGGACGCGCCGCTGGCGCCAACCCCTTCGACCTTGGTTCGCAGCGCTACACACACGTGATGAAGACCGAAGGGCTCAAGCAGGCTCTCGACCACTACGGTTTTGACGCAGCCTTCGGCGGCGCGCGCAGGGACGAGGAGAAGAGCCGGGCGAAGGAGCGCGTCTACAGCTTCCGCGATCGGCACCACCAGTGGGACCCGAAGAACCAACGCCCCGAGCTGTGGCGCCTCTACAACAGCCGCGTTCACAAAGGCGAGTCCATTCGCGTCTTTCCGCTGAGCAATTGGACCGAGCTCGATGTCTGGCTCTACATCCACCTTGAGGGCATTCCCGTGGTGCCGCTGTATCTCGCCGCCGACCGTCCGGTGGTCGAGCGCGAGGGCAACCTCATCATGGTCGACGACGACCGCCTGCCTCTGCGCCCGGGCGAAGTACCCATGACGAAGCGGGTGCGTTTCCGCACGTTGGGCTGCTATCCACTTTCGGGGGCTATCGAGTCCGAGGCAGACACACTGACAGCCGTCATTCAGGAGATGCTGCTTGCGCGCACCTCGGAGCGGCAAGGTCGCGTCATCGACTACGACGAGGCCGGCTCGATGGAAGAGAAGAAGCGAGAGGGGTATTTTTGATGTCCCACCTCAGCGAGCTCATCGCGACCGACATTGAGGCCTACCTCGAGCAGCATCGCGTCAAGGAGCTGCTGCGGCTGTTGACCTGTGGCAGCGTGGATGACGGCAAGTCCACGCTGATCGGCCGGCTGCTACACGACTCCCACTTGATCTACGAAGATCAGCTCGCCGCGGTCCGCAAGGACAGCGCCCGCCACGGCACCACGGGCGATGGTATGGATCTGGCCTTGCTGGTCGATGGCCTCAAGGCCGAGCGGGAGCAGGGCATCACGATCGACGTCGCCTACCGCTACTTCTCGACGTCGAGGCGCAAGTTCATCATCGCCGACTGCCCCGGGCACGAGGAGTACACGCGCAATATGGCGACGGGCGCGTCGAACTGCGACCTGGCCGTCATCCTCATCGACGCCCGCAAGGGGGTGTTGGCGCAGACCCGCAGACATTCGTTCATCGTCAGCCTGCTCGGCATCAAGCACGTCCTCGTCGCGGTCAACAAGATGGACCTTGTCGACTACAGCGAGACCGTCTTCGAGGATATCAAGCGGCAGTATCGCGCCTTTTCTTCCAAGCTGGACCTGAGCGACGTGACGTTCGTGCCGCTTAGCGCGCTTGTGGGCGACAACGTGGTCGAGCCCTCGCCGCGAATGCCCTGGTACCAGGGCGCGACCTTGATGCACCAGCTGGAGAACGTGCACATCGCCTCCGACGAGAACCTCATTGACCTGCGCTTCCCCGTGCAGCTTGTGCTGCGACCCGATGCCAGCTTCCGTGGATTTGCCGGCACCCTCGCCAGCGGAATCGTCCGTGTCGGCGACGCCGTCGCCGTGCTGCCGTCCGGTCGAACATCGCGGATTCGTTCGATCGAGACCTGGGAAGGCGAGCGGCAGACCGCCCACGCGCCGATGTCTGTCGCGCTGACCCTCGAGGACGAGGTCGACGTCAGCCGCGGCGACATGATCGTCCATCCCAACAATCGACCGCGAATCGAGCAGAGCTTCGAGGCGATGGTTGTGTGGATGAGCGACCAGCCCATGGCGCCGGGTCGTGAGTACCTGATCAAGCAGACCACCCGCACAGTCAGCGGCCGCATCGCCGAGCTGCGCTATGGCATCGACGTCAACACGATGCACCGCGTCGAGCTCGACGAGCTACAGCTCAACCAGATCGGTCGCTGTCGGCTGACCACGACTCGCCCGCTCTTCGTCGATCCGTACCGCCGCAACCGCGCGACCGGTGCGTTCATCCTCATCGACCGTCTGACCAACAACACCGTCGGCGCGGGAACGGTCGTCGACCGCCTGCCGGGCGCGAGTGACCACTGGGACGCGCTGGCAGCCGACACCCTTGAGGATCACGCCAGCCCTGTCACCGCCGCGGAGCGCAACGAGCGCTACAATCAACGGCCTGCGACCGTCTTGCTGTCGGGACTGACCAGAGCGGGCAAGTCGACGATCGCGTCGGCGCTCGAGCGTCGCCTCTTCGACTCCGGCCAGACCGTTGTCGTGCTCGATGGCCAGCAGTTCCGCCGCGGATTGAGCAAGGACCTGTGCTTCTCGAGCGCGGACCGCTCGGAGAATCTGCGCCGCTTTGCCTCAGTGGCGGCGCTCCTCAACCACTCGGGCGTGATCGTTATCGGTGCCTTTGTCGCGCCCAACGAGGCCGTCCGTCGCCGCGTCGCCCAAGAGGTCGGACCAGAGCGATTTGTGCATGTGCATGTGGACTGCCCCGTCGACGTCTGCCGCGCTCGCGACGGCGACGGCATGTACGCCCGCGCCGACTCCGGCGAGATAGACGGCTTTCCCGGGGTGAGCGCTGAATTCGAGCGGCCGGCCGCAGCCGACCTGACTCTCGTGACCGACCAGCTCGACGTCGACGCCTGTGTGGGCCAGATCGTCGCCCTGCTGACGGAGCGCGGATTCGTCGCTGACGCCTGATCGAAGTCCGTTCGACGCACGTCGTAGCGAATCTGGACGGCGGCTTGCGGTCAAATCGCGCCGCCGCAGACGTCTGGCGCTGCCGATTGCCAGACTCCATCGGGATTGGCCACACTGCACGCACGCGCCGCACCGTGCAGCGCCGCTACCTGCGAGGCACCATGCCAACAAACCGCTCGCTCTCGACCTCTCAGGCCGTCCTTGCCACCGCCGTCGTGTGGGGCCTGGTCGCTCCTGTCGGCGCTGCTCCTGCCAACCCCGCCCCGGCGTTGGCCATCCACGGTTTCCTGCAGACCGCAGGCGGTGGGCCGGTCGCCGACGGGGACTACGCCCTGACCGTGCGGTTCTACGCCAGCGCGGACTCCGTCGAGGCGCTACACACCGACATCGTCACCGCCAAGGTCGGCCATGGCGCGTTTGGCGTGGCGTTGGGCCAGGTGGTTCCGCTGAAGACCGATTCGCTACTTAGCGGCGAGGCCACCTTTGTGGGCGTTCAGGTGGGCAGCGATCCTGAGCTACCTCGCGTCGCTTTCCACACAGTACCCTATGCGTTTCGCGCGCAGGTCGCTGGCGATCTGGACTGCACCGGCTGCGTGACCGACGCGATGCTCGACCCTGCCATTCTCGCCCCATTTGCCAAGCAAGCCGAGCTCGCCGGGGTCGCGCTGTCGGGCAAATACGCTGATCTGGTTGCCCCGCCGACGCTGCCTGCGTTGGTGCCCTGCGCCGAAGGTCAGGTCCTGCGAGGTTTTGCGGGAGACGGCAGTCTGGTCTGCGTGCCGGACGCTCTCGATCTATCGGTGGGGTCGGCCTTCGCCTTGTCCAGCCAGGAGTGCAAGGTCGGCCAGTTCGTGCACACCATCGAGGCCGACGGCAAGGTGCTCTGCGGCGACGCGCCCACATACGACGGGAGCCACTTTGCGCTCAGCGCCCAGGCATGTGACGCCGGCGCCTTCGTCACGGCCATCGCGGCCGATGGCAAGCCGGTCTGCGCCGCGACCCAGGCGCCGGTCACGGGCAGCTGCCCGGCGGGATCGGCGATGGCCTCGATCGTCGCGGACGGTTCGGTGACCTGCGTCTCAACTGCCAAGAAGCTGGTTGCCGGCCCGGCGCTGGTCGAACCGGGCAAAAGCCTCACCCTCGAACACAATCTCGGCAGCCTCGACGTCGTCGTCTCCGCGTGGGTCGAGGGGGGCGATGGCGTCTGGGACCTCGTCACTGGGGTCGATACCGCGAGCGGCGCCGCGGCGAACGTCGCCGCGGCGGCCAACGGCGGCAAGTGCATCGGCCAGTCTTCGGCGCACAGCGGTGGCGGTGTCGACAGCGGCTACGGCTGTTCCAAGGCGATCGACGGCAACGAGAGCGACGGCGACGGCACAGCCTGGGCAACCAAGGGGCAGGGCGTGGGCAGCTGGCTGCAGCTGCAATTCGCCGGCTCGTATGCGATCACGAAGATGCGCTACAAGCAGCGTTCTTGCGCATGCGAGTGGAATCGGGTCGTGCGCCTCGAGTTCGACGACGGCAGCACGCAGAAGATCGAGCTGGGCAACGTGCTTGGGCCCGCCGACTACGCCTTGCAGGCCGTGACCACCCAGAAGGTCAAGCTCGTCGTCGAGACCGTCTACGGTACGACAAACAACGGCGCCGCCGAGATCGAGTTCTGGGGAGCCGAGGCAGCCAAGAAGATCAGGGTGCGCAAGACGGCGGACACCGTGACGGTGGTCAACCAGACCAGCGTGGCGACCAAGCTCCATCTGGTTGTGTCCCCGTAGGGCCGGTTTTGCTTGTGGGCCGGTTCTGCTTGTGGCGCGGCCCTCACGCGCGTCGCGTCGGCCGATGTCGTCGTGTAGACCAGCCGGTGGCGCAGAGATCAGCTGAAGTTCGATACCGAGATGACGATCCACACTCCATTCCCCCAGCTTCAGCACGCCGTCGCGGCCCTCGCGCTCGCTGCCGGGGCCGTGGCTCTGGTCGCCTGCTCTCCGGCAGCTCCCGAAGGCAATACGACGCCAGCGGCTGACATCGGCGTCGGCGCCGACACCGCTGCCGCGCCGCTGCCGGCCCCCGTCGTGGGCGGCGAGGTTCCGACCTGGTTGGGTCCCGGGAGTGCCACGGATAGCGCCGCCGGTTTTGCCAAGGTTCTCGCCGGAGGGGCCGCGGCCGGCGCCCTGGTGATTGCGCCGCTCGGACCGTCCGTCGCGTGGGACCTCGCTGGGCGACTGATGATCGCCGGTGGGGCGACCGTCGCCAGCGGCGCGACCGACCCCCTCGATCTGGGCTCGATTGGCGCGGCTTCGGCCAAGGTGCTCTTCCTCGACCCGCAAGCCCGCACACTGGCCGCCGGCCCCGCTCCCCTCGCTACGAGTCGGGCGTGGGCTGCTTCGACCCGCACGACGATGGCCATCATCGTGGCCGGTGGCCTGGCACCATCCAATGACGGCTTCACGGCCGCCGGCGCCGTCGCGTGGGTCGACGCCGTCGGTCATGGCCTGCTTGGCACCCCGGCCGACGCAGCTGCCGCAGACCTCGCCTTCCCACGCGCCGCGACGACCGCCGTCCGCCTCTTCGAAGGCAGCGACCTCGCCCTGATCGTCGGCGGTCATGGCGACGGCTTCGCGCCGCAGTCCTGGGAGCTCGCCTCCGCCGACAAGGGCGTGCTGGCTCAGGGTCTTCTCACCGGGCCGCGACGCAATCACGGCCTGGTTCGCGTGCCCGCAGGGGCGGCCGGTTCGGCGGTGCTGGTGGGCGGCGAGAACGGCGGCGGGGCGATCTCAGATTTTGAATTGATTCGCTTCGACGCCGCCGGCAAGGTCGCGCGCGCCGACCACCCCGACCCCGACTGGCAGCCGACCCGTCAGGCTTTCCCCAGTGGCGTCGGCCTGACCCTGCCCGGGGTCGCGTTCGTCGACCGGCCGGGCGCCCGCCTGATCGCTATCGCTGGAGGCTTCAGTGACCTCGCCCACAGCCAGCCGTCGAACGCGTTGCTTCTCTTCGACGTCGATCGTGGCCAGTGGGTGACTGGTACCTTCGAGCCCTCGAAGGCCCTCGCGAGCGGCGGGGCGTGGGTCGGTGTCCCGCAGGCCTTCGCCCTGCAGGAGGCGCGGGGCGCGCCGCTAATGGCTTCGGTGGGCGCTGGCGGTGCGACGCGGCTGCTGATCGCAGGGGGGGTCGGCAAAGGGGGCGACACTCTCGACTCCGCCGAGGTCTGGGAGCCCGACGAGCTGGCCGACGCGATCGCCAGCGCGGTCCACACCGGCGTGACCCTGACGTGGACGCCGAAGCTCGCCGTCATCGAGGCGAGGCTCCCCGACGGTGGTCGAGCCCACGCGCAGATGGCCGTTCATCCCGCCGGCTACGTAGCGATCGTTGGCGGGGTGTCGCGCAAAGCGGGCGCGCTCGAGGGGCGGGCGGACGTCTTGTTCTGGCGGCCGTAGGCGGCCGAGATGGCCCGGCAGGCCTGGACGGGCGAGGCCCGGCAGCCCAGACGGGCGAGGCCCAATCGCCCGGACGGGCGACGCCTAGTAGCCCAGACGGGCGAGGGTGTCGCCGACCAGCGCGTCGACCTTGTCGATCTCCTCGGGCTTGAGCTTCTTGCGCCAGGCGTCCCAGTCGGGGGCCATCAGTTCGCCCGATTTGGCGGCGATCGCCTCGTTCATCTCCAGGCCGCAGAAGCGGAAGATCGCCTCGATCTGATCGCGCGGGTTGGCGCACAAGTCCTCGTATTTCACGTGGATGACATCGACTTCCGGGTGGGCCTCGAAGAAGGCGGACTCGGCGTCGACGCATGCTTGCCACTGCAGCGCGCACACCTCGATGAGGGACCGCTCACGTATCGCCTCGCGGATGCCAGGAAAGCGCGGCCCCCACACGTCCGGTGCTTTCCAGCCGAGGTGACGGCGCACGTATCTCGCCAGGCGGGGCAGATAGAAAGGTAGATCGCGCAGCGCGGCCGGCTGGGCTGCTTTCGCTGCCATCGTGGTCGCGAAGTAGCGCGCCACCTTCAGCTTGCTGACCGAGGCACCGTATTTCGGGTCGCGCGTGATCTGATGGAGGTTGCCCGACCAGTGGGCGCGCGCCGAGACAGCCGCGTTGCGACCGTCACGGACGATGTGGACGAAGCGAGCGCCAGGTAGCACGCGTGACACGAAGTCGAGGCGCAGGGAGTTCGAGGGGGTCTTCTCGCAGAGCGTGCCGCCGCCATGGGCGAGGCAATGGTCGCGGAAGTACTTGCGCAGCTCCTCAGCGTGGCGCGGTGTCGCCGCCTTCCCCGGGATGGCGTCGTGACCCAGCCAGGCAAACTTGCGCTTCCACACGTAGTTGGGCTCGATCCAGACCACCACATCTGGATGAAGTTTGAAGAAGCCCGAGACCATCGAGGTTCCGGACCGCGCAGCGCCGATCACCAGGATGGGCCGCTCAAGCGGATCACGTCGAAGCGGAGCTTGCATCGTGTCGTCTCCCCGGCACAGACGTGCGCCGGCCGGAGTATCCTGGTCACCGGCGCCTTTCGCAAGGCGTCGCTTTGCGAAAAGCCCGCAATCCGAGTAGCTTCGGCCCGTGTGCCGACACGATCACGAGGAGGCCAAGATGAACCGTACCCCACCGAAGCGGAGCGCTGCTGGCGCTCTCGCCGTGGCGGTCACCCTCGTTGGCGCCGCCGCGATGGCTGCCCCGCCGCCGGTGTTGCTCGACATCCAGGGACATCTGCGGACGACCGGTGGCGGAGCTGTCGCCGACGGCGACTACCCCATGGGCTTCTCGCTCTACGAAGCCGCCGACAGCGGCGACGCCCTGTACACCGAGCTTTATCTTGGCGTTGCGGTCCACCAGGGGGTGTTCGCCGTGACCATCGGGCAGTCGAAGTCCAGCCCTCCGCTGGACCAAGGCTTGCTCCTCACCGGCAAGGCGCGTTTCGTTGGCGTCACGGTGGGCAACGAGGCCGAGCTTGCGCGGATGCCGCTGCGCGACGTGCCGTTCGCCGTGCGCGCCCGGGGAGCCGAGGTCGCCTGGAACCTCGACTGCTCGGGTTGTGTGCAGGGCGTCGCGATCGCCGCCGGGGCGGTGACCGGCGAACACATTGCGGCGAGCAGCATCGCCGACAAGCACCTCGCCTTCACCTACGCGGGGTCCACCTCGAAGGGCGGACCCGCCGACAAGGCGCTGGTCGCTGACAACGCGGCGATGGCTGACCAAGCCAAGACCGCGATCACGGCGACCTCGGCCGACGAGGCCAAGACGGCCCTGGTCGCCGCAAAGCTGCAGTGCACGGGCTGTCTGACCATTGATCACATCGCCGAAGGCTTTGGCCAGGCGCTGGTCGATGGCGGTGAGCTCGCCAAGGTTGCGAAGACGGGCCAGTACGGTGATCTCCAGGGTGGCCCGGACCTCAGCCCCTACGGCAAGCTCGGCGCTGACCAGGCGTGGGCGGGTGCGCAGACCTTCGCGCAGCCGCTGATCGCCGCTGGCCTGAAGTCGAGCGCGGACATCGACTTCTCCGCCAACCAAGCGCTCACATTCCGCTTCCAGAACGCCACGAAAGAACCCGTGCCGTGCGCGCCTGAGACGACCGGCTTGGCCTGGTACGACACCAGCGACAACACCTTGAAGGTTTGCAACGGTGCCAAGTACCGTGTCTTCGCCTTCGCCGCCGGCGTCGGCGGCAAGGGCAACCCCGGCAAAAGCTGCCAGGACATCCTTGATCAGGAAGGCAAGGTGCCCGACGGCCTGTACTGGATCGACGGCGACGGCAGCGGCGCGTCCCCCGCCTACGAGGTCTGGTGCGACATGGAGACCGAGGGCGGC
>CALGHC010000115.1 GCA_937915965.1 uncultured Myxococcales bacterium | reverse complement strand
AGGCCGGCCAGGGCTGCCAGCCCAAGCCCGCGGCGACCCAGAGCTGCGCGCCGTATACGTGTGGCGATCCGGCATGCAAGACCACCTGTGGTGCACAGGGCGACTGCGCCGACGGCTATACGTGCGCCAACAACAACTGCGTCATCCTCGATCCGAACCCCGCGGGCACCATCAAGCCGGGCAGCGCCTACATCGGCCCGCCGATCGCCGGTTATAGCCAATGCGCTGGCTTCAAGAACACGACGGAGTGGGACATCCTCAAGCCGCAGTGGGTGCACGGCTGCGCGAGCGACGGCTCGAGGAAGTGGAAGGTCGTCGTCTACGACGGCAACAACGGCGGCCAGCTCTTCTCGGACACGTTCCCGAGCTACACGCAGTCCGAGCTCAACAACAACATCGCCGGCTGCAACAACAGCGGCTACGGCACCTGCGGCAAGGCGAGCACCGACGGCAGCGGCCGCGCGCTTCTGGTCTACAAGCCGACCAACGGCAACGGCGGTTGCCACGGCGACGACAACTCGCAGGGTGCCTTCCGGGTGTCGACGAGCACCAACGGAAACTCGATGGGCAACAACTACCTCTTTGTTGGCGGCAAGCTCAGCGGCGGCTTCCGCGCGCACAAACAAAACGGCGACAAGGGCATCGGCGAGGTGCGCTACCCAGGTGGCAACCAGACCTGGGACGGCTGCAACAGCGACAACAGCGTGCAGCACGCCGTGACGGTCTATCTTGAGAACTGAGACGATGTCGTCGCCGCAGGACTCGGTCCAGCGCTGACGACCGACGGAGCGAGGAGCGCGGATGCAGGTCGTATTCCCGGCAGTGCTCGACGGCGTGGTGTGTGACGGAACGTCGTGTGCGTGTCGCGATGCGGTTGCCGCTGGCGCGGTCCTGGCCGGCGGGGCCGCCAAGCGGCGGCGCACCAAGGGCGACACCGGCGATGCAGCGCTGCCGGCGGTCGAGATCGAGGCTGCCCTGGTCGCTGGCTCTCGTCATCTCGCCGCGGGCGGCGCGGTTGCCGACCCCTCTGTGGTCGAAGCGGCCCTAGCAGGTCGTACCGGCCTGCGGGCCGGCTACGCGGACCTGCCGGTCTTTGCGTGGACTGCGGGCGCGACGGTCGAGCTGTCCTTCCGCAGCATCTGTCCCCGCGTGCAGGCCGCGCTCGCTGCGGCTGACGAGGCGACGGCGCTGGCAAACGCCGACGGTGGCTGGCGCCAGCCGCTGCATGTCTTCCGGCATGCCGGCGGGCTGGACACCCTCCGCCTGACGTCCAGGTCGAAGTTGTCGCTGCAGGATTATCTGGAGTTGCGTGAGATCACGCTCGATCTGATTGGCGACCCGACCTCGCCGCCGCTCGCTCGTCTCGCTCGTCTCGCAGCGCTGACGGCCGTGGTCGTCGACGAGCGCAAGCTGCCGGCCCAGATCCCGCCGCTGACCGGCCGGATCTTCCTGGCATTCCGGGGATTCCTCGAAGGCCGTGTCGCCTCCGCTCCGGTCGAGCAGATGGCCGCCTTCGCCGCCGACCTGCATATGTTCTGGGGCGACGCGGCCGGTCTGAGCCGCACGCAGCTGCCCGAGCTGCTCAACGCCCTCGGTGGCGACTGGCGCGAGGCCGTGCACGCCCGCCTGGTCGATCACGAGAAGGACCTCGCGCCGGCGTTCGAGGGCTGGCTGTCGATGCGGCTGCTGGCCGTGCCGATCGACCGCGACACGACGTTGCAGCGGGCCTGGGCCGAACTCTTCGAGGCCTGGGCTCTGTCGCTGCGCTACGCGGCGGCGATCGCCGAGGTCCTCGACGAGGCCGTCAACCCGACGATCATGGTCGCCGCGTTGGCGCTCGCGGAGCACTTCGTCTCGACATCGGCCCAGCCGCTGCCTTCCTTCTCCGTGCCGGGCGACCTGCACGAGCGAGGCCCGCGGATGGCTGACCTCGACATGACCCTGGAGAGCATCTGCTAGACCGACGCGCCCAGGCATCCGCCGGGCGTCCCCACGTATCCGCCGGGCGTCAGCAGGCCGTCGACGCGCCGCCCCAGGCGTATGAACGCTACCGAAAAGGAGAGAACCGGAACATGACTGACCAGGCATCCAAAGACGTGCTGGTGATCGGCACGCGCGGCAGCGCCCTCGCGTTGTGGCAAGCCCACCGTGTGCAGGCGTTGCTCGGTGGCCCCTCAGCGGTGCGCATCGAGGTCATCCAGACCAGCGGCGACCGGCTGCGCGAGATCAAGATCTCCGAGCAGCTCGACAAGGGCTTCTTCACCAAAGAGCTTGAGGACGCGCTGCTTGGCGGGCGGGTCGACCTCGCTGTCCATTCGCTCAAAGACCTGCCAACTCAGCTGCCCGACGGCCTGGGGCTTGCGGCGGTCCCCGAGCGCGCTCCGGCCGGTGATCTGCTGTTGGTCCGACCCGATGCGCTCGACACGTCGCGTCCCCTGCCGATCCGCGCCAACGCGCCGGTCGGCACCTCGTCGATGCGGCGGGTCGCGCAGCTCGGGCTGCGGCTGCCCGACGCGACCACCGGGCTGTTTCGCGGCAACGTCGAGACGCGGCTCGCCAAATGTGTGCGCGGTGAGGTCGACGCGGTCTTGTTGGCCCGCGCGGGGATTTCGCGCCTTGGCCTCGACGTCTCGCCGCTGATCCCGTTTGACCTCGACCCGTGGCAGTGGCTTCCCGCCGCCGCCCAGGGCGCGCTCGGCATCGAGATTCGCAGTGGCGACGCGCGCACGGCCGCCGCGGTCGCTACCCTGCACGACGCCGACACCGCCGCGCTTTGCAAGGCGGAGCGTGGCGTGCTGGCGATCCTCGAGGGCGGCTGTCACGTCGCCTACGGCGCACGCGCAGAGTTCCGTGACTGCGACGCCATCCGCTGCATCCGCCTGCGTATCGGCGCCGAGAGTGACGCCGGCGTCTGGAAGGTGATCGAGGTCTGCGAGCCCGCCGATGCCGTCATCGAGGTCGCCTGGCAAGCCCTTCAGGCCGCCTGGAGCGGTGCCAGGCCCACAGCCGAGATCGAGGAGATCGAGACGTGCTGGAGTCCCGCGCTACCGTGGTCCTGACCCGCAGCCCGGCCGACAACGCCGCGCTGGCGAGGCGACTGGCGTCCCTCGACGTCACCGTCATCGAGGTGCCGACGGTCGACGCCCGCGTGATCGTGCCGCCCGGCGGCGTCGCTGCCATTGGCGCGGCCGTGGCCACCTGCGAGTTTGTCACCTTCACCAGCCGCCGCGGGGTCGACGCGTTTGCCGCTCTCTTTGCCGACGAGGCTGCCGTGGTCCTGAGTCGGGCGACCTTGCGGGTGGCCGCCGTCGGAGCCGCCACAGCCGAGGCGCTCTTCGCCCTGGGCCTGGCCGACGTGATCACCGCCGAACCCGCCACGGCCGCGCGGCTCGGCGATCAGCTCATCGCCGAGCTGAACACCGCCGAGCTGAACAACGCAGCGCCGGTACCCACGGCCGCGCGCGTCGTCGTCGTCCAGGGGCACCCCG
>CALGHC010000114.1 GCA_937915965.1 uncultured Myxococcales bacterium | reverse complement strand
CCGTCACCTGTGACGACGCCAACGAGTGCACCGCCGACGTCTGCAACAAGTTGACCGGCGCGTGCGGCAGCGACGCCGACCTCGCCGAGGGCAAGGCATGCGACGCTGACGGCACGCCCTGCACCGTCAACGACAGCTGCAAGGGTGGCGCCTGTGTCACCGGGCCGGCGGCGGTCTGCAAAGGCGACCTCGACGAGTGCGAGAAAAACACCTGCGTGCCGCTCGGACCGGCCAACTACACCTGCAAGGTGATCGCCCAGGCCGACGGCGAGCTGTGTGGCGACGGCGCAACCTGCACGATCGGCGCGACCTGCCAGGGCGGCTCGTGCACGCCGGGCGACACCGACCGCCTCTTCCAGGGAGCCTACGCTCCCGCCGGCCAGCAAGCGTGGTTCCACGACCTCGCGGTGCGCGCCGACGAGAGCGTCGTGGCGGTGGGGGGCAGCTGGCTGGACGACTTGACCCAGGCCGACTGGTGGATCGCCTCGGTTGCCGCTGACGGCAAGCTGGCCTGGGAGCGCACGCTGGCCGCCGAGAAGCCCGACGCGGCCAATCGCATCCACGGGCTGCAGCTGCTCGAGACGGGCGACCTCGTCGTCGCTGGCACGGTCGCCACGGCCGCCGCCGGCCTCAACGGCCAGGTTGCCCGCTTGAGCGACGGCGCCAAGGGCGAGACGTTGTGGCAGAAACAGTTCGGCGGTACCGGCGATGACTTCCTCTTCGGTGTCGCGAAGCGCCCCAACAGCAGCACGCTGGCGGCCGTGGGCGCCAAGACCGACGGCGCCAAGGTGCTTGGTTGGCTCGTCCTGGTGTCGAGCCAGGGCCAGCCCATTGGCGAAGCAACCTACGGCTCGGGTACGCACAACCGCTTGCGCGCGGTGACCTTCGTCGGCGACGGCGACACGCTGGCGCTGGGCGAGTCCGGAACCGCCGCGTCGACCAAGGGCTGGCTCATCCGCATCGACCCAACCAAGCAGGTCGTCTGGCAAGAGACCCTGACCAGCGCCACCAGCCGCAGATACGACGGCCTCGACCCCATCGGCGTCGGCGGCAAAGACGGCTGGCTGCTCACCGGCGAAGAGATCGTCGCGGGCAAGCCGCACGCCGTGCTGACGGTGGTCGACGCAGCTGGCAAGACCCTCCTGGACCGTCCCCTCGGCACGCTGCAGGGCAACGCCCGGGCCGGCTACGCTGCCAGCGCCGACCGCCTCCTGGTCTTTGGCACCTCGAATATCTCGACCAACAAGGACGAGGGTTGGCTCGCGCTCTTCGATGGCCGTGGCAACCAGCAGTGGAGCCGGGTCTTCGACATGGGCGAAACGGATCGCGGCGAAGCGATGGCCGTGACAACGCAAGGTGCGCTGGCCCTGGCGGGCGGCCGGACCACGGCGGGCAAGTCGAGCGGACTGATCGTCGTCGCCGACGCTTTTGGTCACGCCAGCTGCAAGAGCGCGGGCGATTGCTACGGCCTGGAGCCTGGCGGCTGTACCGACGACAAGAGCTGCACGATCGACGCGTGCAGCCCGACCGACGGCTGCGTGCACGGCGACAACGACACCTTTGCCTGCTCTCCGGTCGGCAGCTGCTCGCCGTCGGGCGACTGCAAGGCGGGCGCCTGCGTGCCCAAGGGCAACGGCAAGCTCTTCGCCATCGACTATCCGCCAGTGGGCGGCATGGACTGGGAGATGGGCGCGCTGATGGTCGACGGCACGGGCTACGCCGCGCTCGCCGCGCGCACCGAGATGAAGGTGGGACAGAAGGTCCCGGTCTTCCTGGTTCGAGTCAGCGATGTCGGCAAGACGCTGAGCACGAACGAGGTCTTCGCCAGCAAGACAGCGTACACGGGAAAGGCCAAGTACCCCGCGGTTGGCACCGGCATCGTGCCTGACGGCGGCGGTGGCTTCATCGTCACCGGCTGGAGCTCCGAGGGCATGTACACCCGCTTCGAGATCCACCGCGTCACGGCGAGCGGCAGCAAGGTGTGGACCGTGCCGTCGCAGTCTGGTTGCTACAACAATGAGGCCGCGACCTACGGCGTCACACGCATGCCGGACGGCACGTTTGCTACCGCTGGCACCTGCCGCAATGGCAACGCGCTTGGATGGAACGCCCAGATTCTCCGCTTCAAGGCCAGCGGCAACGTCGTGTGGAACTTCCCATGGCAGCAAAAGACCAAGCGGTGGACGGCCCTCGCGCTGGCACCGGCGGCCGACGGCTCGTTGGTTCTCGGCGGCCTGCAGACATCGACCAGCGGTGGCGATTGGGGGAGCGGCCTGCTTTTCTCGGTCAGCGACACCGGCCAAGCGTTGTGGCTCAAGCTGGTCCCTGGCGCCAACACGGCTCGCATCGCCAGCATCGTCCGCACTCCAGACGGCGGCTTCTTTGCTGGCGGCACCCAGACAGTCGCTGGCATCAAGCAATGGTTGCTGGTTCGCGGCACAAGCGCTGGCACGATCCTGTGGCAGCGAACCTCCAACGACGCGGCGGTCCATCACACCCTCTCCGGCCTGGGCGTGCTCTCTGACGGCAGCCTGCTATTCGGTGGCACGCGCGCCGAGGGCATCGTGCAGTCGGCGTGGATGCAGCGCTCGCAGCCCGACGGCGTCGTGATCTGGGACCGCACCCACACGACCGGCGCCGCCTCGGGGATCGGCGAGGGCGCGGTCCTGGTGACGGCCGACGACGGCTTCGTGTTGGCGGGTCACGCCGAGCTGTCGCTCACGCATGGCCTGATGCTGCGCGGCGACGCCTGGGGCCACATCGGTTGCGACGCTTCGCTCGGCTGCTTCGACAAGGCGCTGCCAGACTGCGACGACGGAGAGGCTTGCACCCTCGACGGTTGTAGCGGCGAGGCCGGCTGCAGCCACGAGCCAGCACCCGACGGCATGGTCTGTGGCGCGGCAGGGAAATGCGCCGCCGGCCTGTGCAAGTAAGCCGGCGCGTTGGGGCGTTCGCCGCCTGAGATCTTCGCCGCCTCAGATCCCTGGGTCCGAACCGCGGCCGCGGCGACAAGTCGGCGTTGCGCTTCGGTATCGGCGCCTGCATCCTGTCTGAGGTCGCGAGGCCCCCGGTCGTCCCTGGCGCCGCCGACCGTTCGGAGGGCGGACAACGCTTCTTTGCAAATGCAGGTGGTTACGAATCATGGTTGAAGTCTCGATGCGAGAGATGCGCTGGTCTGGAATGTGCGCGGCGGCGGTGTTCGCGCTGCTGTGCCTGGCACTGGTCGGCTGCGAGGGTGTGGTCACAGATGGCGAGGGCGGCGACAGCGTGGGCGCCGACGGCGGTCAGGACGTCGGCGGCCTCTTCGTCGACGCGGCCGTCCTCGACAACGGCAGCGACGCCGCAGAGCCCGAGGACGCCGCCGACGACGCGGGCGAGGCGACGGTCGACGTGGCCGACGAGGGCGACGTCGAACCCGACGAAGGCGACGGCGACCAGGATGTCGATGACGGTGTCGACGCCGGTGGCGACAGCGACGACCTTTGCCCGGGCGGTTCGGGTTGTCCCTGTGACGACGCAGCGGATTGCGACAACGCGGTCTGTCTCGACTTTGGCGACGGCAAGACCTGCGCGCAGGCCTGCATCGAGACCTGTCCCGACGGCTTCACCTGCGCGCTGGTTCAGGCCGGGGGCAGCGACGCGACGTCGATCTGCGTGCCGCGCTTCGCGCACCTCTGCGATCCATGCCTGGATTCGAAGGACTGCGAGGCGCTCGGCGTGAACGACAGCGTCTGCGTCGACCAGGGCCCGCTCGGTGCCTTCTGCGGCGCCGCCTGCGCCGCGAGCGAGGACTGCCCACAGGGCTACAGCTGCAGCGAGGTCTCCTCGGTCGAAGGCGCGACCACCAGCCAGTGCGTGCTGATCGCCGATGACGCCAGCTTTGGTACCTGCGAATGCAGCGACGCCGCCGTTGCTCAGAAGCTGCAGACCGATTGCTTCGTCGAGCACAAGAACGCCCAGGGCGATCTCGTCGGCAAGTGCGCTGGTGTGCGCAGCTGCTCAGCCGCCGGATTGAGCGCTTGCAGCGCCCCGGATCTCGACATCGAGGTCTGTGATGGCGCCGACAATGACTGCGACGGTCAGGTCGACGAGTCCACCTGCTCGGACGACAACCCCTGCTCGGTGGGGGTGTGCGACGCGGCCAAGGGCTGCCAGTGGGCGCAGATCAGCGGCACACCCTGCAACGCCGACGACAGCCTGTGCACCGAAAACGACCACTGTCAGGAGGGATTGTGCGTACCCGGCGCGGCCAAGATCTGCGACGACGGCAACGTCTGTACGCTCAACGTCTGCGACCTCGACGCGGGCTGCACTTCGGCGAATAGCGACGGCTCACCCTGCAGCGGCGACGGCAACCCGTGCACCGTGGGTGATGTCTGCACGGGGGGCAGCTGTGTGGTCGGCGAAGCCGTCCCCTGCGACGATGGCAACCCATGCACGAAGGACGCATGCGACCCTGCAACCGGGAAGTGCGCGTTCAAGCCCCTCCAAGAGGGCCTGCCCTGCGACGACGGCTCGCAGTGCACCTCCGCCGACCACTGCGCAGCGGGCGAGTGCGGCGGCAAGCTGGTCGACTGCGATGACCAGAACGCCTGTACCAACAACACCTGCGACGCCGCCAAGGGCTGTGTGACCACCCTCGCAGACGGCATCGCCTGCGACGACGACAACCCCTGCACGGTTGGCGACCTGTGTGGTGCGGGGCAGTGCGCCGCCGGCGCTGCGAAGGTCTGCGAATCGGGGCAGGCGTGCGTTGGCGCGGTGTGCAGCCTGCAGACCGGCAAGTGCGTCTACACCGACGCCCAGGAGGGCTTCGCCTGTGACGACGGCAGCGCCTGCACGACCAGCGATGGCTGCACGGCGGGGGCTTGCAAGGGCCAGGTCCTCGACTGCAACGACGCCAACACCTGTACCGCCGACAGCTGCGACCCGGCCAAGGGCTGTGGCCACGCCCAGCTCGACATCGCTTGCGAGGACGGCGACCTGTGCACTCTCGCGGACGTCTGCGCGCAGGGCACGTGCGGGTCCGGCAAGGCGAAGCTGTGCAGCGACGGTGATGTCTGCACGATCGACACCTGCGATCCCGGAACCGGCAAATGTCTGTTCTCGGGGGCGAAGCTGCAAGACCAGCCGTGCGACGCAGATGGCTCGGTCTGCACTGTGGGCGACACCTGCACGGACGGTGTCTGTCTCGCTGGTCCCGCCAAGCCCTGCGCCGACGACAACCCGTGTACGGACGACGGCTGCGACGCCCAGACCGGCTGCACCAAGGTCCACAACAGCGCGCCCTGCGACGATGGCAACGCGTGCACCATCGAGGACCAGTGTCAGTCGGGTGACTGCGAGGCCAAGGTCCTCTACTGTTTCGACGACAACGTCTGCACAAACGACGGCTGCGACAGCCAGGCGGGCTGCATCTTCGTCAACAACACCATCCCTTGTCCCGACGGCGACGCGTGCACCGAGGACGAGGTCTGCAAGAGCGGCAAATGTGGCAGCGCGCCGGTCGACTGTGACGACAACAAGGTCTGCACCGACGACGGTTGCGACGTCGAGACCGGCTGCACCCACGTGGCCAACACGGCCCCCTGTTCGGACAGCGACGCCTGCACGGAGCTCGAGGTCTGCGCCAACAAGGTCTGCACGACGACGCCGGTCGATTGCGATGACGCCAACCCGTGCACCAAGCACAGCTGTAGCGCCGATGCGGGCTGCGCCCAGAGCCCGCTGGCCGATGACAGCGACTGCGGCAGTGGTATGTGGTGCAAGGCCGCGAAATGCGTCGCCAAGGTCTATTGCGGCGACGGCGCGGTCAACCAGCAGAGCGAAGAGTGCGACGACGGCAACGGGGTCGACGACGACGCCTGCAGCAACGCCTGCAAGAACAACATCAAGGTCGATGTGGTGTTCACCACCTGCGGCGCGACCGGACCGAATGGACCGAGTCAGTCGCAGTGCAACTCAAGCTACCCGTCTGGCAACGGGCTCAACGGCAAGGTCACCGTCTCGGGCGGGATCCAGGAGTGGACCGTGCCGGCGACCGGCAGCTACCGCATCACCGCCAGCGGCGCGCAGGGCGGCTACAACGGCGGCAAGGGCGCGCGCATGGCGGGCGACTTCGCCCTGAACGCCGGCGACAAGCTGAAGGTGATCGTCGGCCAGATGGGGCTCGACCAGTCTTCCTCGTCGGGGGCCCAGTACTCGGGCGGCGGCGGCGGCGGCGGCTCCTTTGTCGCCCTGGCGAACAACACCGCGCTGATCGTCGCGGGCGGCGGCGGCGGGCTGGGCTACGGTGGCACAGGCAGCTACCACGGCTCGACGTCGACGAGCGGCGGCAGCACGGGCGGCGGTGGCGGCGGACAAAACGGCGCGGGCGGCAACAAGTCTGGCGGCGACGGCTACGGCTCCGGTGGCGGCGGCATGACCGGCGACGGTGTGAACGGCTTCAGCGGCAAGTCGCACGGCGGCAAGGCCTTCACCCACGGCGGCGCTGGTGGCCTGGGCTACAACAACAGCTGGGCGAGCACCGGCCACGGCGGATTTGGCGGCGGCGGTGGTGTCGGTTCGGACAACGTCTGCCGGTCGGGCGGCGGCGGCGGCTACAGCGGCGGCCAGGGCGGCACGTACTCGGGCCATAC
>CALGHC010000113.1 GCA_937915965.1 uncultured Myxococcales bacterium | reverse complement strand
GGCGGCGCGAGCGGACGGCCTGACGGCGTGTCGCGGGCGCGGACGGCCCGCGGGCGGCGGAACTTAGCCGGGACCGCCGACGGGAGCAAGGTCGGGGACGATTCGCGCGATCGAGCCGGGACCACAGGCCTCAAGACAGGCTACGCCACGCGACCTGTTGCTTGCGGATACGCGGGTGCGGTAGACGTTCGTCGCGGCCGTCGCGTCTGCCTGTCTGCCTGTCTGCCTGAGCCGCACTCTGTGCCACTGATACCGCCACCGTGCCCCAGCCTTGGACGACCGATGACCCCGATCGGCGACACCGCCCCCTCTGCCGCCGCGCCCAGCGCACCCGACGACGCCGCGCCCAGCGCACCCGACGACGCCGCGCAGCTCGCCCGGCAGCTCGCCGAAGTCAACGCGCGCTTCGCCCTGCTGCGAGACGCCTCGCCCGAGGTCGTCCTCTTCCATGACGGCGCGCTCGTGCTCGACGTCGCGGGCGACTTCTTCGCATTTGTCGGCTGGACGGCCGAAGAGGCCATCGGCACCCCGGTAGTCGGCCCCTGGATCCACGACGGCGCCAAGGCGGCGATTCGCGAGCGCATCACCCTGGGCTTCGAGGGCACCTACCAGACCAACGTCCAACATCGCGACGGCACGGTCATCCCCGTCAAACTCTACGTGCGCCAGACCCGAGTCGACGGATCTTTGGTGCGCGTGGTCGTCGTGCGAGACCTCCGTGAACAGGTCGCGGCCCAGGCGCGGGCCGCCGAGGGCGACGCGCGCTTCCGAACCCTGCTGGAGGTCGCCTTTGACGGCATGGTCGTCCACCGCGACGGCTATGTACTGGAGAGCAACGACGGATTCGCCAACATGGTCGGAGTCGAGCCCGACGCGGTCATCGGCATGACGCCGGCTGCGGTGGTCACCCCAGAGTCGGTCCCCGTGATCATGGCGAACATCCGCAATAACAACACAGAACCCTACGAGGTCGAGGGCGTGCGCCCGGATGGCGCGCGCTACCCGATGCAGATCCAAGGCCGCAAAGTACCGGGCGACAGCAGCATCCGCGTGACCGGCTTTCGCGACCTGACCCGCCAACGGCAGGCCGAGGCCGAGCGCCAGCACCTCCAAGAGCAGCTCCTCCAAGCGCAGAAGCTCGAAGGCCTGGGCGTGATGGCGGGCGGCATCGCCCACGACTTCAACAACGCCCTCATGGTCATCTTCGGC
>CALGHC010000112.1 GCA_937915965.1 uncultured Myxococcales bacterium | reverse complement strand
CGTAGCCCCGTCGGCTCGCGGAGTCGGCAGTCGACAACCACAAGCCTCGCCTTCCCCCATTGCCCCGGGGCAACGAGCCGGCCGTCCAAACTTTCGTTCGCCAGCACGCGCCCCGCTGCCCCGCTCAGGCCCAACCAGCGGCTTCCCCTCGTACCCGACGATCTCGCCCTGTCCCCTCGCCCTCGCCCGTCCGGCAGTCGCAGACCATCGGCGCCGAGCCGGCCAGGCGTACCTTGAGCGTTCGCACGGCCAGATTGTCGTCGTGCAGCAACAGCGCGAGCTCCACGCGGTCAAGGTCCGCACGCCGTTCGAGCACGGCCGCCATCAGCTGATTGCGCATGATCAGGGTGCCGTCGTCTCGTCGCCCAGCTCGTTGGCGCCGCCGCCCGAGTCCAGATAGACTCAGGCGGTCTCGTGGTCATTCGCCGCTGCCCGACGAGGTGAACGTGCCGACGAGGTGAACGTGCCGACGAGGTGAACGATGGCAACGATCACGGCTGTGACCGCATCGCGAGACGCGCGACCCACGCCGGCGCGCGTGTCCTCTCCGCCTGTCGCCGTCCTGCTCTTCGCGGCGACGCGACAGCGATCGCACCTGCACAGGTGACAAGCATGTGCCAAGCCGGCCGCGCTACCGACGGCGACTGTGCGCAGGGGCAGCACTGCGCCGAGGACCATCACTGTGCTGCCAAGCCTTGCCAGCTCGATGGTGATTGCCCCGCGTTGTTCGTGTGCGTGGACGCCAGCGCTGGTGCCGGCGGCCTGTTCGCGCAAGGTCTGCGACGCGTCGAGCCAGTGTCCCGACGGTGCGGGGGTCCACGGCGCCTGCTACAACAGCGGCGGGACCTGCGACCTGCCCAAGCCCTGATGACAGCGGCGGTAACTCTGGAGGCCGACGATGGCGGAGGCGACCCACTTCCTCGAACGGGGCGTCGAGCGCCTCGACACGGTCGCGCTCGACCGGGCGATGGCCCTGTATCGCGACCGTGAGCTCGTGGCGTTCGTTCTCGGGCGCGCCTCGCTGCCGAGCGGCGCGGAGCGCTTGGCCTTTGCCCTCGGCGAGGCTGGGGCCGGCCCCTTCGTGGTCGTGACCCGGGGCGGGGACTTCGTCACCTGTCTGGCCGAAGACATGGACCCCGGCGACTGTCATGTCCTGGCACGCGAGCAGGTCGACGCGCTGGCGGGCCAGCATGCGGTGTGGCAGGAGCGGTGGCGGCTGGCGCGTGAGCTCGGCGAAGGCCGCAAGGCGTGGCGCAAGCTGCAGCAACGGCTCTTCGGCGAAGGACTGATGGCGTCGCGGGAGTCGTTCGCGGCCTGCGCCGCGTGGCATCCGGTCGTGGGCGCGTCGTGGCTGCAGCAGTACACCGACTTGTCCATGAGCCTCGTGCCGAGGTTGACGACAGCGCTCGGATATCTCGACCGCCGTCCGAAGCGCCGCGCCCAGATCGATGGCCTGCGCGATCTCTTCCGGCAGCTCTTCTGGCTCGGCCACCTGGCCCCGCTGCTCGCCCTCGATCCGCGGCGGATGCACATCCGGCCCGTCGGCGCCGACTACGGCGACCTGACGCTGGCGCAGTGCCAGCTCTCCTACCCGGCGGTCATGCTGCGAACGGCGTGGATGGTCGCGCGCTTCGGTCGCCTGCTGTACCCGCACTTCCGCGACCGGCTGCGGCAGGCGACCAACGGTATCGTCCAGTTCGAGGCCATCTTCGCGTTGCTCGCGATCGGTTTGGCGCACAGCGGGCTGGAGAAGGACGTGCGCCGGCTGCTGCGAGGCCCCTCAGGACCTTCGGATGTGTGGACCTCGCCGCGGTTGCCGCTCCTGCTGGCTCAGCGCGATCAGTTTGAGCCGCTGTTCGACGCCCGCGACGCCGCCGTCGACCGCGTGCGCACAACGTCGCAGCGATGCATGTTCGAGCTGATGCAGCGCCGTGAGCCGGACCTCGCCGCGCAATGGGGCGACGCAGACGGCGTGCCTGCCGATATCTGGCAACCGACGCTGCTGTACTCCGACCTGGACTACCGCGCCGGCAAAGGCCAGGCCGCCGCCGTCCTGGACGCGCTGCCGCTGATCGTGCGCCTCAGCGCCGAGGAGCTGTACCTGCCCGAGGTCGTGGTGAAGCGCATGCGCGGCGAGTGGGAGCTCAGCGACAGCCTGGGGCACCTGCAGCGCTTCGTCTGGATCCGCGGCCCGAAGCCAGAGCCCGTGCGTGTCGGTGAGCGTCCCGGACGCAATGACGCCTGTCCGTGCGGCAGCGGCAGGAAGTTCAAGCGCTGCTGTGGGAAATAGGCTCGCAAGGTGGCGCGGCGATTCCGCCCGCGGTGCGGTGCGGTTCACCGCCACCTTGGCCGCCCGCGGCGCAGGCCAGTCCATAGTTCGCGAGCGCGACGTCGACAAGCGACCCCATCTGTCGCACCCTCGCCGTAGCCTTCGCCACGCCTGCCGCGGCCTGCAGTCACCTCGACCGGGAGCCTGCCATGCCCACGACCCTCCTCGCCATCGGCGACATCCACCTCGGCCGCGTGCCCACACGCCTGCAGCCCGCCGGCCTCGACCCGCACGCCCACAGTCCCGCGGCGGCGTGGCGGCAGGCCGTTGATCTCGCCATCGACCGGCACGTCGACGCTGTCCTGCTCGCCGGCGACGTCGTCGATGACGACAGCGATCGCTTCGAGGCCTACGGACTCCTTGAGCGCGGCGTTCGCCGGCTCGCTGACGCCGGCATTGCTACCTACGGGGTCGCGGGCAATCACGACGGGGTCGTCCTGCCTCGGCTCGCCGATCGCATCCCCGCCTTCCACCTCGTCGGCCGTGGCGCTCGTTGGGAGCGGATCGCGCTGCCGGGGGAGGGTGCGGTCGAGCTGCTCGGCTGGTCCTTTCCTGGCCGCCACCACCGCGCCGATCCGCTCGATGCCGATGGGCTGGCCGCGGCCCTCGACGGCTGCCGGCCTGGTGCCGCTCGAATCGCCTTGCTGCACGGAGATCTCGACGTCGCGCAGAGCTCCTACGCGCCGCTGCGGCGCGCCAGGCTTGAAGCGCTCGCTGTCGACGCCTGCCTCCTCGGT
>CALGHC010000111.1 GCA_937915965.1 uncultured Myxococcales bacterium | reverse complement strand
CCCCAGCGAGCAGACGCCGACCGCGGCACCGACGCGGCAGTTCTGATCGCTGCTACAGCGCAGGCCACTGCCGGCGAGCAACGCGGCCGCCTGGTCCTTGACCGGCACCGCGGCGACTTCGACTGCGCGCCCGCCGCAGCTCGCGACCAGGAGCCACATCAGCGCTGCGGCGATGCGCGACCGCGGCGTTGGCAGCGTCCGGGATGTTCGCGGTGTGCGCGGTGTGCGCGGTGTGCGCGGGCAGAGTGCAGGTGAGTTCATGGGAACGGCTCAACCGCCCAGGAACGTCAGCGCGGCGGCAACGCGCAGCCGCTGGTTGGCCTCGTTGAGGAGCTTCTCAAGCAGCGCGCGGGCCTCCTTGTCCTTGGGAATCAGACCCAGCTGGCGGATGGCAGCGATGCGAACCCGCACGGATCCGCTTGTCGCCAGCGGCACAAGGATGGAGCCCGCGTCGCGCCCCTTCAGCTTCACCATGCGGCCAAGCACGCGCACGCTCAGGTCGTCGTCGTCGCTGATCGCCAGGACCTTCTCGAGCAGGTCCGCCTCCAGGTCGGGCAACAGCCGCAGCGCCTCAAGCGCCTCCTCGCGGGCCTCGACCCGCTTCGAGAGCAACGCCAGCTCGATGTAGCTGGCCATCGGCTTGCCGAGCTCTCGGGTCAGGCGAATGATAGAGCCGGGTGGCATCCAGCCGAGCGCCCGCCGCCAGGTCCGCACCGCGAACGCCGGATCAGAGAGGATGAATCCCCGCACGGCCTCGAAGCGCACCCGAGCGTCCTGGTCGTTCAGGGCCGCCTGCAGGCCTGGGCGGGCGATGGCTTCGCCCGACTCGGCCAGAGCCTTGACGACAAAGAGGCGCACGTCGGGGTCGTCCTCGCGGGTGTAGAACATCAAGGCTTGAATCGCCCTCTTGTCCTTGATGGAAGCGAGCGCGCGCATCAGTTCGAGGCGTACGCGCGGGTCGCCCTCGTGGTCAAGGCCCTCGCGCAGGGACGCGATCGAGACCGGCGAAGCGAGGTAGCCAATGACGCGCGCAGCGGCGATGCGGACCTCGGGGATGCCGTCGCGCAGGTACTTGTGCATCTCGCCGAGATTGCCAGCGCCACCGATCCGGCCGAGGTAATAGACACCGGTGGGTCGTAGCT
Source organism: uncultured Myxococcales bacterium (assembly GCA_937915965.1). Taxonomy (GTDB): domain Bacteria; phylum Myxococcota_A; class UBA9042; order UBA9042; family UBA9042; genus CALGHC01. The sequence goes on along the minus strand of CALGHC010000111.1, from coordinate 1,381 downwards.
CGACGTTGGTGCCTTCGGCCAGGCCGCGGGCCTGCGAGGCCATCGATCGGTCGCCTAGCAAAGCCAGGGCCTCGTAGATCAGGAACGCGAGGCGGCCGTCGGGCGCCTTGCCGAGCAGCGCCTTGAGCGCCGCGGCGTCCTCCTTGCGGGCGACGTTGCGATAGGCGATCAGAGCGGTGATCCGGGCCTCGCCCTCAGCGGCGGCGGCGATCTTCAGCACGGCCGAGGCCGATCCCTTGTCGCCATGGCGGGCGCGCTCGAGGGCGAGCCGGTCGGCCAGCGCGGCGTTCTTCGGCTTGAGATCAGCGAGCCACTCGACCGGCCGGCTGGCCTCCAGCGACTCGGCGATGCCGAGAAGCGCCTCGATGACCGGCTCGGTGTGGGCATGCTTGCGGGCCACAAGGGCGATGTGGCCGAGCTGCAGATCGGCAGAGAGCTTCTTGACGCCGCCGATGCAGGTGGTGCGCATCAACTCGTCGCGCTCACTGAGACACCACACGAGGAAGGGGCCGACCTGGGCGGTATTGCGCGAGACAAACGCATTGATGATGGTGGACTGTCGTTCGTGCTCCTTGTCGGTGAGGACCGCACCGAGGACCCCGAACGCCAGCTTGTCGGCCAGGTCGTCGAGCACCGGCAGCACCTCGAAGGGGCTGAGGGTCGGATCGGTCAGGGCCGCGGAGACGAGCTGCTTCCAGTCGTCCTTGCGCTGCGCAACATAGGCGCGGGCGACGCCGGCGCGAACGACCCACTGTGGATCCTGCTTGCCGTCGTCGAGGGCCTGATCGCGCTCCTTGGTGCGCTTGCCGCGCGCGAGCCCCTCGTAGGCCATGCCGCGGGCGACAAAATCGGGCGACTTGAGGCCTTCGAGGAGGATGTTGAGGGCGTCGGCGTTCAGGGAGAGTTCAGCCTTCCTGGCCGCCTCGGCGGGCAGGGGCATCGCCAGGCTGGCTGCGAGGGCGACGAGCGCGGCGACGCCGGTGACGCCGGTTGCACACATGGGACGCCCAGATTCGATCGTGAAACGCATGGAGAGTTCCTCTTTTGGTTCTACGCGGCTGGTTCTACGCGGCCGCTCGCGGCGAGAGACCGGCACTGTCGACCCTGCCAGCGCACCGGCGGGTCGTGGCAAAGGAAACGCCGCGGCCGCCCGCATCATTCGACTGCGAGCGCAGGCTGTCAAACGGCGGCCCGCCGGGCAGTGCCGTCTGCGCGCAGCGACGACGGGACAGAACAGTCGATCAGGCCATCAGTCGATCAGGTCCGGCAACGGCGGACCCTGATCGGCACCGCCGTCGACGAGCGCGCGCAGCGTGGCCCGCTGCGCCGGCGCGACAAGAGTTGCCGGCGGGCTGGCCAGGAAGGCGCGGGCCCGGTCGGC
>CALGHC010000110.1 GCA_937915965.1 uncultured Myxococcales bacterium | reverse complement strand
CAGCGCCGTCCAATCGGGGGCCACCTGCGCTGGCTCAAGGCGCATGGCGAGGCACGCCAGAATTCGTCCGACCGTCTCAAACGCCGGGTTGGCGCGTCCGGCCTCCAGGTTCTGCACGGTCGCCAGACTGACCCCAGCGCGTGCGGCCAGCCCGGCCTGCGTCATGCCCAACGCCAGGCGAGCGCTGCGGGCTTGTGCGCACAGACTTCTGAGGGCGTTCGATGACCCATCCGCTGCATGTGGGGCGGAAGCTGGCACCTTGACCCTCGGTCGTGCGGCGTGTTGTCGCCCTTGGAACGCTGCCTGCGACGCACCTGTCATACGCACACCTAAGATATTAGGAGTTGCGCTGCGGGCAGGCAAGCGCAACGAGTATGTGGCGCTTGACACTCCACAGCGCCAAGGACCTCGGTTCGGGCGAACGGGTGTGCATCGAGAGCCAATGGAGCTTGTTTGCGAAGTCTTGGCCGAGATAGCTGACCACCACTGGTCGTCTCGCAATGGGAGGGCCGGGAGGACCAGTTCAACGAGATAGAGTACAACACCGAGGTGTTGATCCGAGTCTGGCAGGAACCCCGGCCGGCAGCGTCTCTCGCAGACGGGGACCTCGGCTCGTTCGCGCAGCCGATCGTCGGTCAGCAACCAAGCCACGCTTCAAGCGCGTCGTCGCGGCGCCCCGGCCGTGCGGCGCCAAGTCGGAATGCGATGCTGTTGTTCATTCGAGCCATGGCACAGCGCGATCACAGGAGACGTCGGCCAGCGCCGGATCGTGTCCGCAGAGCGCGCGTCTCGGCGCCCGTGACCGAGATGCTGCTAGCCAGTCGCCCTCTGCGAGCGACGCTGCCGGCGGGGGTTCCTGTGTGTACACGTCGCGGGTCGCAGCCCTTCGACGACGTGGGGAAGGCGATCACTTGCAGCCGCTGATCGGTGCGCCCGCGCAGCTGCCGGCCTTGCACACGTCGCTCGAGGTGCATGCGTCGCCGTCGTTGCAGGGGCTCCCCGAGGCGGGCAGGTGCTGGCAGTCGCCACTCTCGCCGTCGCAGATGTCGACCGTGCACCAGCTGCCGTCGCCGCAGGCGTCGGCGCTCTTGGCGCTGCAGGTGCCTGCCTCGGCGCAGGTCGCGTGACCCCAGATGTCTGTACGGGCGAAGAAGAGCTGCTCGTTCGCGGTGCCGACGAAGCGGCCGCCGAAGAGGACGCCGCCGTCGTCGAGCCAGCGCGCGCCGACCAGCGCGTCGCCGTCACCCGCCGCGACGAAGTGCTGCCAGACCAGGGCGCGACTCGCGTCCCAGACCGACAGCCACGGCTGCTGGCCGGCGTTGCCCGTCGCCCTGCCGGCCAGGGCGAAACCGCCGCCGGGGAGCGTCATCGGCGTGGCCCAGGCGACGGCCTGCGCGGCGAGGGACTGCTGCCACAGCAGGATGCCGCCGCCGTTGAATCTGACGATCTCGCTGTGCGCCGCACCGCCGGGGTTGACCTGGACGACGCCGAGGTAGCCCCCGGGCGTTGGAGCGAGGGCGTAGAGGTCGGAGGTTGCACCCGTGAAGTGACTCACCCGCTCCCACTGCAGCGCGCCGTTCTCTGCCACACGCGCGAAGTACGCGCCATCCTTGGCACCATTGAGGTAGACGTCGAAGCTCACCACTTCCATGGCCTTGCCGCCAACGAGGAAGCCGCCACCTGACGCCTCGCCGAGCAGCCGGATCCCGTTCTGCCACAACTTGCTGCCGTAGAGGACACGCAGCTCGCCATACGAAGGGTAGGCATTGGTGTTGCCACCGCAGTGCGAGCCGCTGCCAACAACCGCGCCGTCGGCAAGGTTGACGCGACGGGCCTCAAGGCAGTGCTTGATGACGTAGGCGTTGGCGCCACCGCCGAGCACCTTGCAGAGGTGCGCCCAGCCGGGTGTCTCGGCCAAGAAGGTCGCACGCACGGAGTTGCCGTCGCTCGCGAGCTCGACCTCAGCGAGATTCCCTGGGGGCTTCACCACGTTCCATGCGCATGCGCTGACCGCGAGATCAACCGGCGTGTAGAGGGTCGTCTTCCAGACCTCGGAGCCATCAGACGCCAGTCGGGCGAGACCGACCTGACCGGCGGCGTCCCGCCAGCTCGTGACGACACCACCGTCGGCGAGGTCGACGAAGCTGCCGCCAAGCTCAGCCACGCCCGCGACGGCAAAGGACTTGGTCTCAACAGGTTTAGCATAGATATCGTAGCGCTGCACCTCGAGCTTGCCGTCGACAACGCGTGAAGCCCGCAGCCCGCCGGTCCCTGAGGCACGGTGGGCATGGCCCAGTATGGCTCCTTTGGGCGCGTCCTCGGTGTGGACGAAGAGGCGTTGGTTGGCCGACGACTGGCAGGTGCCGGCCGCGCAGACACCGGTCGCCGAGCAGCCGTCGGGTGACGGGCAGGTCATGCCGGGGACGACCTCGGCGACGCAGCCCATCTTGCCGTCGCAGCGGTCGCGGGTGCACAGCGTGCCGTCGTCGCAGGACGCGAGGGTGGCGTCGGCGCAACCACCAGCGCCGGCGCAGCTCAGGTGCCCCCAGGCGTCGGCACGCGCGATCAGGCCGACCTCGTGACCACCGAGGCGGGTCGAGCCCACCGCCAACACCCCGCCGCTCGGGTCGACGGCGACCGCGTGGGCGCGGTCGTCAGCGCTGTCGCCCGCGGCCACGTCCCAGGTCGCGTTGCCCCAGACGTCGAACGAGCCGATCCACAGGTCGCGCTGACCGGGACCGGCACTCGACCAGCCCGCGATCACCGGTCGGTCGCCGGCGCGTCCGACCAGCGCGGTCGGGACACGCGCGCCCTTGTAGCTGCGCCGCCACAGCGGCGTCCCGGTGGCCGTCCACGCGACCAGGCTGGCTTGGAGGTTGCCGCCATCGTCGACCTCTCCGGTGGCGACGAGCGTGCCATCGGCGAGCGTCACGAGGCCGACCAGACGAGCGGCGTCGGTGAACACCAGCGAGCGCTGCCAGAGGGTGGTGCCGGCAGGATCGCGGACCACCAACCAGCCCACCGTGCCTTCACCCTCGGCGTGCCAGCCGCCAGCAGCCGTGCCGCCTTCGTTGGTGATCGCGAGAGCGCCGAGGGACTCGGCGCGCGCGCCCAGGCCGACGGCCTTGGCGCTCGCCACCAGGCCGGTCTCACTGACCTCGACGAGCCAGCCGTCGCGGTCGTCGCCCGCGTTGCGGCTGCCAGCGATCAACACGCTGCCGCCAGGCAGCCCGATCATGGCCCGGGCGGCTTCGTCGGCGCCAGCCACGCCGACGGACTTGTGCCAGACGAGGGCACCACCAGCACCGAGGCGGGCGAGGGCGAAATCGCGTTCGCCGCCGAACCAGGCGTGCCCGCCGACCAGGACGCCGCCATTGCTCGCCGGAGCCACTCCCGCCACTGCCGCGCTGTCGGCACCGGCGGCGCTGGCGAGGACTGCCTGCCAGGCGAGCGCCCCACCCTCGTCCAAGCGGGCGACCCACCAGCCGCTCTCGGTCACCCCGCCGGGCAGACCAGCGACCAGACGCGTGCCACCGACCACCCAGGCGCCCTCGGCGAGCGACGCGGCCGCGGTCAGGCGGCCATCGACCGTCGCGCTCGCCGCTGCCGGCGGTGCAAGCGCGTCGACGTAGATCATCGCGGCCTCGCCGGGAGCGCACGCGCCGGACTTGCAAGCGTCGCCGACCGTACAGGCGACCCCGTCGTCGCAGGGTGCGCCGTCGCCAATGGCGGTCTTGGTACAGGCGAAGCTGGTCGCGCCGGTCGACGCGCAGATCGCCAGATCGCACGCGCTCGTCTCGAGCGGACAGATCGCCAGCTTGCCCGCCTTGCAGAGGCCAGCGACGCAGACATCGTTGATCGTACAGCCGTTCTGGTCGGCGTTGCAGATCGCTCCGTCGAGGGGCTCGGTCGCCACGGAGCAGACCCCCGTCTGGCTGTCACAGCCATCGGCGGTGCAGCTGTTGCCGTCGTCGCAGACCTTGGCCTTGTGCTGGCAGCCCTCGACCGGGTGGCAGAAGTCGGTGGTGCAGCCGTTGCCGTCTTCGCAGCTGAGCACCTCGCCGACACAGCCACCGGCCGCACAGTGCGTCCCACCGGTGCAGGGGTTGCTGTCGTCACAGGCGTCGCCGTCGTGGTCGGGCTGCTCGAGGCATTGGCCGGTCACCGGATGGCAGACCTTCTTCAGGCAGACCGAGCCGGTGTTCTGCGGGCAGACGATGGCCGTGTTGGTGTTGAGCTTGCAGACCGGCTCGTCGCCGCTCTTGTCGCAATACAGCGTACCGTTGCAGACGTCGCCGTCCTCCTGATCGGCGCAGTCGGCGTCCTTCTGGCACGCGCAGGTGTCGGTGCCCGCCGAACACGCTCCGAAGAGGCAATAGTCGTTCTTGGTGCAGGTGTTGCCGTCGTCGCAGGGGGTGCCGGCGTCGATGAGGCTCATCGCGCATTTGCCCGTCTGGGGTTGGCAGAGGTTCTTGCGGCAGTCGGTGTCGTCGACCGTCGCGCAGTTGACGACCGAACTCGGGTCCGGCTGGCAACTCGGCGGGTCGGTCGAGTGGTCGCAGAAGGCCACGCCATTGCAGAGATCGCCGTCGTCCCAGGCGAGGCACCCGGCGTCGGTCGCGCACTGGCAGATCGCCTTGCCGCCACCGCACGCGCCACCATCGCAGACCGTCCCCTGGGTGCAGGCGTCGCCGTCGTCGCAGGCGCCACCCTCGTTGGCGGGCGCCATCGTGCAGGTGGTGTCGGTGGCCAGCCCCGTCGGGTCCTTGAGGTTCTCGCAGGCGTTGTGCGCGCACGCGGTGTCGTCCACCGAGGGACAGACGACCACGGTCGCCGGGTTGAGCTGACAGGTCTTGGTCTGCTGGTTGCAGAAGCGTACGCCGTTGCAGAGATCGCCGTCGTCCTTGTCGGCGCAGTCGGCGTCACCCTGACAGAGGCAGGTGTTGGTTCCGGGCTGGCAGCCACCGCCGACGCAGATGTCATCGACCGTGCAGGCGTCGCCGTCGTCGCACGCCGTCCCGGGCTTGACCGGGGTGAGCGCGCAGGTGCCGGTAAGGGGCTGGCAGAGGTTCTTCCAGCAAGCGGTGTCGGCGACGCTCGGGCAGCTGACGACGGTCTTGGGGTTGAGCTCGCAGTGCGCCGTCACCTTGTTGCAGAAGAGCACGCCATTGCAGAGATCGCCGTCCTCCCACGCCTCGCAGTCGGCGTCGCTGCCGCAAATCGAAGTGTCGGTGCCGGGCGTGCAGGTGCCAGCGTCGCAGACATCGCCGACGGTCGCAGGATCGCCGTCGTCACAGGGCGCCTGATCGGCGACCGGGACCATCTCGCAGACGCCGGTTGCGGGCACGCATTCCATCGCGGCGCATGCCTCGACCTGAGTGGGACAGACGACGACGGTCGACGGGGTCACCTTGCAGACGTAAGGATAGACGGACTTGTCGCAATAGAACGAGCCGTTGCAGACGTCGCCGTCCTCCTGGGCGGCGCAGTCTGCGGTGCTTTTACAAGGACACTTGCTGAAATCAGCGGCGACGCACTGCCCCCCCGAGCACGCTGCTTCCGTGCACGGCTGGCCGTCGTCGCAGAAGGCACCGTCGTTGGTCGGCTGCAACGCGCAGGTACCGTCGGCGGGCTGACAGGTCGCGCTGGCGCAGAGGCTGTCCGCGCTCTTGTCGCAGGTGACGACCGATCCGGGCACCAGCCGACAGGCGGGTGGGTCGAGGGCGAGGTCGCAGGTGAGGACGCCGTTGCACAGGTCGCCGTCCTCGTAGACCTGGCAGTCGTCGTCGCTGGCGCAGGCGCCGACGGGCGGCGGCGGCGCGGTGTCTTCGTCGACGACGGCGACATCGGCCACGACATCGACGGCGACATCAAGGAGCGAATCGCTTCCGATGTCGGCAGGTCCGGCGACATCGAACACGACCTCCCCGGTGGCATCGGCGACGCCATCGGAGCCAACCCCGGTCTCGGCGGTGATGCCGCTGTCACCGCCCTCGGCCCCATCGGCGAGCGATGCGCCCACGTCCGCGCCTGCAGCCGTCCCGTCGTCGCTGCAGCCGCCCGCGAACGCAAACGTGACCATGCAAGTGCCCAACGCGACCAAGGTCGCCGCGCGTCTGCCCGGTGCTGTCATGACTCCCTCATCATCCCGACTTCGTGTCGATTTCAAATTGTGTTCGTGTTGTGTTCGTGGCGACCTCGCGTCGACCTCGCGTCGAGCGGGCCCCGGCGCCGCGGTGACCTGCAGCCAGGCCCAGCCGACCTCGACCTCATCGACCACCAAGCCTATCTTATCGTCGTTGATCACGTCCTCGACGTCGAACTACCAGCGCAGAGCGAACCCCTTGCCCGGTCGGGCTCGTCGCCGTGCCGTTGTGATTCTTGCCTGAGCTGAAGCTCGGCTTGCCGGCGATGCCGTCGCGCAACGCGCCGGCGCCAGCGACCTTGCGCAATGAGGCAGCGCGGAAGACGTCGATATCGTTTCTCTTAAAGACATTCCGTCCGTCGATGGAGAGCAGCAACACCGATCGGCGCTGGTCGAGGCCTCGCCGCAATCGCCATCGCCGGTGCAGGCCTGGTCGCCGCTGGTCGCGCTGGCGCTGCTCTGCCAGACCGGGCGAGCCGTGCGAGTCGGGACTGGCCGCTCGAGCCGGCTCGCAGCGACCGCTGGGCAGAGACGTGGCGGAAGGCGGCAGGCCTCCTGGGCGAGGTGGCTCAAAATCCGCGCACTGCCTGCGAGATTCGCGTGCCAAGCGAGGGCGGCTGAGATTTGCCACGGGACGGGGAGAAGGGTTCAAGCCTGGCTGCGAGAGCCGGCCACCACGCCGAGTCTGGCAGCCCACCTCTCGCCGAGCCGCAGCGACAGAGGCGCCAACGCAACGCCGAATCCAATGGAGAAGGCCACATCGGTCGGAAAATGGGCGCCATACTGAACGCGCCCATATGCCATAGCAGCCGCCCACGCCAGCGTAGAGACACCGATTCCAGCAGCCGCGACCCGCCTTTGTTCGCGCCAGAGCAAGAGCGCAGCAGGCGCGAGAACCATGGCGATCGCCACGTGCCCAGAAGGAAACGAGAAGTCCCCGAGACCAGGAGCAAAATCATAGAATGGCGCAAAGGCCAGACCATCCTGGCCAAGATGAACTGGCCGCGGTCTCCCGGAAGCCAGCTTGAGGAGATTGGTGGCAAGAGCGGGGTGGAGAAGATACTGGACTGCCACTGACGCCCCTGCTCGAGCCCAAAGGGGATACCGCAGGCGCCACGGACGATGGGCCAGCAGTGCAGCAGCCGCGATAGCGACGACGACCACTGGTCGCTTGCCCCAGTGCTGGATGAACCAACCGAAGGACGCCTCCCGCTGTCCATCCAAAGACAGAGAGAGCGACACGTCACTTCCAGACACGACGAGCATCGCCGCCAGCGTCGCGGCGAGCACACCTGCGAACCAGAGAAGCTCCTTCAACAGCGGCGTGCGAGCGTTCATGGTCTTCCTTGGCCTCTTCCAGCGGTGTCCGGAGCTGAGGGTACAAATGAGCTATTCCATGCGCCATCCAATCGCCTGGCGGCACGAGAAAAGGATAGTCCGGATGAGCGCACTTTTGCTCCGCGCCACGCAACCCGTCGAGAACACCAGCGCGACCTCAACCGCCTGAAGATATTGCGCACATTCGGCTGGCTTCATCTCCACCATTGGACCAAAAGACCGCGTCTGCGTGCCATCCGGACCGAGACCTTGCAGCGGTTCATTGCGACGCTCAACGCGGTTGCTCCTGATTGGCCGAACCAGGCGTCTTCGGAGATACCTGGCTGTCGAGATCGACGGTTTCTCGCGATGGCCTGGCCAAGGGCCGGGCCGAGGTCGGCGGCGCCAGCGTCCTCGCCGCTACCCACATCCGCAGGGGTGCCAGCGCCCTCGGCGCTGCGGCAGGCGGCGGGCGAATCCGCGTCTGGGACCGTGTCCGCGACCGTGACCGTTGCCGTCGCCACGCAAGCGACCGGGCGTCGACTACCCGCTCACCACCTTCTTCGAGGGCGACATCGCTCGCTACCGCAAGCGAGGCAACACCCACGCCAGCTGGATGGCCCTGCTGCGCCACGCGGCTGTCGCCGACCTCGGCCCGTCGGGGCAGACCTTGCGCAACTACGTGCTCGCCTGGGATGTGAGCAGCACGCTGCCCCAGGAAGTGCGCGACGCCCTGCCGTTGACCCATCGGGTGCGCTTGGCGGCCCTGCATGACCCCGGCCGTCGCCAGACCCTGGCCAGGTTGGCGGCGGACAAGGGGCTGTCGTCTCGCGCGCTTGAGACGGAGCTCCGCCGCGAGAAGGTCAAGGGCCGCAAAGGCGCCAGGCGCGGGCGGCCGGCGTTGCCGGCGTCCGTCAAGGCCCTGACCCAGGTGCGCGGGGCGGTGGGGCGCCTGACCGAAGCGCGCAAGGCAGCGGGTGAGCTGGACGACAAGCAGCGTCAGGCGTCGCCGGAGGGTCTGCTGAAGTGCCAGGCCGACCTGGCCGGGGTGATCGCCACGTTGCAGGGCGGCTCGTGACCCGATTGTGGTAGGCTTGCTCCGCGTCAGGCCGTACCATCCCGGCCCAGCGCACGGTCGGGCTGACCGCATGATGGAGCCGGTGGCAGCGATGGCGGAACTCTCCACCACATTCGAACTCGACCGCACCTGGCGGTTGCTTCGAGGCGAAATGGACACCTCCAAGGAGCCGGCGCTGATGGGTCTGGCCAGGGTCCTGGAGGCCAGTGGCACCCGCTATGCCATCATCGGTGGTATCGCAGCCCAGGTGCACCTGGAGGAGCCTCGCACGACGATCGACATCGATGTGGCTGTCTCCGACCGAGGTGGCTTGCCGCGACAGGCGCTGACGGCTGCAGGCTTCCGCCACACCGGCGCCCACGCCCACTCAGACAACTGGATCGGACCCGGCGAGGTCCCCGTGCAGTTCACAGACGATGCCCGCCTCCACGGCTGCCTGGGGCGCTGCGACCGAGTCCAACTGGGGCCTGTCGAACTGCGTGTCCTGTCCGTCGCCGACCTGCTGCAAGCGAAGCTGCTGGCCGCCCGAGACCGGTCTCGTCGGCGTTCCAAGCGATTTCAGGATCTGGCGGACATTGATTCTCTGGTCACCAGCAGACCGGAGCTTGACGTGCTGCTCACGGACGGCGACCGCGCGATGCTCAATGCCTTGGGCGTCTGAGGCCTGCGCCTACGCGTCCTGGCCTGCGCGACGATACTCGCGCTCGGATTCGGGGCCGCGTGCGGCGGCACGCGTGGGCAGATCACTACGGCGACTGCATGACGACCGTCCCAGTGAGCCGATTGCTCGCATACGGGCCGGCCGCCCTCTTCGATCCCGAGGCCCTCCCGGCGGCGGTTTGCACGAACGTCGACGAGCACATCTTCGGCTTCAATGTCGCGGGGACGACCCATCGCTTCGCCTTCGACGAGGACGACACTGACTGCTTCGATGGCTCCGACCGCCGAGAATGGCGACTCGAGGTCGACCGGCCGACCAGCGACGCGCTCCTCAAGATCCGCTACCCGTTCCTGGCTTGCGGGACGTTCATCTGGAGCGACGACCCGGAGCCCGAAGGCAATTCGCTCCGCCTCATCTCGACTTCGTTTGGCGCTCGCGTAGAGTTCGAGACCTACTGGCGACACGAGGGCGTGGATCCCAAAGGGGGCTGGTGGCCCGTGCTCTTGGACCGTCGGCCGCGCCTACGGCGTCGCGGCGTGGACCAGCGCGTCGATCAGCGGCCCCGCGACGTCGAGGCCAAACCGCTCCGACTGAGCGAAGTAGCACGGCGTGTTGACTTCGAGCAGGTACGGACGACCGCTGGGGTGGAGCAGGACATCGACGCCGCCTAGGTCGACACCGAGCGCCTCGCAGGCAGCAATGGCTGGCTCGGCGATCCCCGCGGGCGGGGTCGCGGTGTAGTCTGTGGGCTCGTCGGTTGGCTCGGAGCGGAAGTCGTCGTCGCGCAGCGGATTGACGTAGGCAGCCACGGCGACCCCGGCCACGACGACGACCCGCCAGTGGACCGCCTCGGGCACGAACGCGACCAGCCGCGGCGCGTGACCCAGCGACAGCAACATACCGACCAGGCTGACCAACCCCGGCATCGAGTCGGCGCGTGACACCCGCTCGCCGCCCTCACCGCCGTCGGCACGGACGATGACTGGCAGCCCACCGAGCGCCTGCACGACGCGGGCGAGAAACGCCGGCTGTGCCGACCGAACTCGGACCTCGCGCGGCATCGGTAGGCCGGCGCGGACCAACGCCGTGGCCGGATCCGTGACCATCCGCAGTGGCCCCTGAGGCCCGCGAAACACTGTGCCGACGCCGGGTTGCCAAAGGGCAGCCTGTGCCTCGAATGCGGCAGCAGAGATGCCTGGCGTGAACAGCAGGTCGCCAGGCGGCAGCGGTGGCGTCAACGGGTCGAAAGCGCTGACCACGACCTCCGTCCAGGCGACGCCCCGCCGGTCCGCCGCCGCGCGCAGGCTCATCCGGGTCTGCGCCGGCGAATCGGGATCGAGCAATAGAGTCAGCGTGCGCATGAAGCCTCGGTGGGCGCTTCGGTGACGTCGCAGCGAGCGCGCCGGATCAGAGGCCGCGCGCGAATCAGACGACGGTGGCCAGGGCGGCGTCGGTCGCGCCGGGCAGGCCGCCGTCAAAGCAATCTTGCAGCTTCGAAGCGTCGGGCAGCATCGGCTCGGCACCGGTCGGCAGCGTGACCGCCACGCGGGCTTGATCGGCGCCACTCCAGTCGAAGGCTGCCGAGGTGGATCCGTCTTCGCCGTTGAAGTCGATCAGCAACTGCCCGTAGAGCTCCAGCTCCGCGCCGATGCCAACCGAGATCGCGACGGGCGCCTTGTGGGCCTCGGCGAGCGCCGCCCGGATGCGCGCCTCGTCGGCGAGTGCCGCCTTGTGCGAGCTCGCCGAGAGTTCGAAGGCCAGCGTCCCCACCTGGCCGGCGGCCACCGGCAAGATCGTCCGCATCAGGTCGATCGTGACCTCCACGGGGGCACCCTTGCCGAAGTCGACGAAGCCCATCGTCGTCGCGCTCTGGCCGTAGTCGAAGGCCTGGTGCTTGACCCGCTGCTCGCGACCCACGCGCTCCCTCTTGCGCGCTGCCTCGTGGGTGGCCCTGTGCTTGAGCCTCATCTCTTTGACCTTGGGCGATTTCTTTTGCGCTGCCTCGTGTTGCAGCGCGACGCCGCGATGCGCGCGCGCGCGGTCTTTCTTGGCGCTGGCCTCCAGGCGGATCTTCTGGGCCTCCTCGGGCGCGCCCAGGGTCTGGACGCAGACCGCATCGGCGGCCGTCACCTCCGCCTTCGCCTTCTGGTGCATCTCCTTGCTCTTGACCTTGGCTTCCAGCTTGACCTTGGTCGGCGCTGCCAGCGCGTCGCGGTTCAGCAGCATCGCGCGGCGTTGGTGCACGTATGACGGTTGACGCCGTTGCCGGCAGCCGCGCAGGT
>CALGHC010000109.1 GCA_937915965.1 uncultured Myxococcales bacterium | reverse complement strand
GTCGCCGCGGCCGTCGGTGTCGCCGGCCATGGCGGGTTCGCTCGCTGATATCGCGATCGTCGCCGCTCCGGCGGCGACGGCCAGCGACGCTCCGGCTCCGCTGCGAGCCAGCGGGGCCCGCACGCCGATCGCGTCGCGCATGGCGGCCACATGCGCGGGCGTCGTGCCGCAGCAGCCTCCGAGCATGCATACGCCGAGGTCGGCCATGCGTACCGCCCACTCCGCGAAGTAGTCTGGCAGGTTGACGTAGATGTACCGACCGTCGACCAGGCGCGGCAGGCCGGCGTTGGGCCGCAGAGCGACACGAGTTCCGGGAACCTGAAGCATGCGCTCGGCGACATCCTCAAGGCCCTGCGGGCCCATCGAGCAGTTGGCGCCTACCACCGCGGCGCCACGCGCGGCCATCTCGCGTGCGACCTCGGCTGGTTTGTTTCCCAGGAGCGTCTTGCCCTCTTCGGTGAACGTTGCGAAGGCCGCGAAGGCGGCATCCGGTGCGAGGCTGACCAGCTCCTCGACCGCGAAGCAGAGCTCGCGCAAATCAGAGAAGGTCTCAAACACAACCAGGTCCGGGTCGCCCGACAGCAGGGCGTCGAGCTGCTCGCGGAACGCTTCACGTGCTCTGGCTTCTGAGAGCCTGCCCACGGGCTCCAGCGGTCTGCCAAGTGGCCCGACCGAGGCCGCGATAAGCGGCCGGTTCCACGGCGGGCGGTCCTGCGACGCGTCACGCGCGATATCGACGCCTGCGCGGTTGATCTCGCGGACTCGATCCGCGAGGTGGTCGCGCTCCAGCCGCAGCCGAGTGGCTCCGAAGGTGTTGGTCGTGATGATCCGTGCCCCGGCAGCCACATAGCCGCGGTGCACACGTCGAACCACCAGCGGGTGATTGAGATTCAGCGCGTCGAATGCGTGCGCAAAGTCGAATCCCTGGGCGTACAGTTCTGTGCCGATGGCCGCGTCAGCGACCAACACCCGCTCGTCGAGGAGCGCTTCGAGCGCGTCCTTGGTCCACATGGCAAGCTCCTCCCCGGGTATTTGCCGCCGCGATGGTTGCCGCCGCGATGGTTACCGCCGCGATGGTTACCGCCGCGTCTCCCGCCGCAAGGAGACTCTGCGACCGGCGTCGCGATCGTTCGCCTTGTGCCTGACGCACCGACGCCGCGCGAGGTACGGAACCTGGCGCGGCGTCGGCAGTCTTCAACGGTCCGCGGACCGCGCGATTACTTGTAGAGCGACATCAGCCAAGCGAGGAAGCCGAAGTCGATCTCGTACTTGTCGCCCTTCGACTTGCCGACCGGGCCGCTCGGACCAACCAGCATCTGAACGTCGATTTTGCCGCTCTTGCCGCTGACGTAGGCGCTCGAGAAGGTCACCGTCACGCTCGTGGGCTTGCAGCCCTCGTCGGTCTGGCCGTTGCAGTTGTCGTCCTTGCCGTCGCAGGCTTCTTCCTTGTTCGGCAGCACCTCGTTCTCGCAGGCCTCAAGGAGCACGCCGTCCTTGCACTTCTGGACGCCACCGATGCACACGCCGACATCCTCGGTCTTGTCTGCGCCCGTGTAGCAGGGCACCTCGTTGGCGACGTTGTTGTGCTCGCAGCCGGTGTCGACGTTGCAGCCGTCCTTGGTGCATGCGTTGTTGTCGTCGCAGGCCTTCTCGTCGAGGATCTCGTCACCAGCCAGGCAACTCCAGGCGCCGCTGTCGGTTCCGCACTTGTCGCCGACCGTGCAGGCGTTGCCGTCATCGCACGAGCCGTTGTAGTCGCCATGGACGCACCCGCCGTTCTTGCCGTCGCAGCTGTCGGTGGTGCACTGGTCGGAGTCGTCGCAGTCGACGTTGGCTTCGTTGCTGCAGGACTTTGCGTCGCTGTCGCATACGTCATCGGTGCAGGCGTTGTCGTCTTCGCAGGCCCCATCGTCGGTTGAGCCGTCGCAGTCGCTGTCGATGCCGTCGCAGGCGCCCTTCTCGGCCACTGCCTTGCCCGCAGTCGAGCACGCTGCAGAGGCGAAGCTCTCGCACAACACCGTACCGCCGGAGCACGGACCCGTACCGCAGGCCTTGCCCACGCCAATCTCGCTTGCGTCCGGGCTGGTCCACAAGAAGTCCTCGTCGATGTTGTTGTCGCAGTCGTCGTCTTCGCCGTTGCAGAGCTCGACCTTCGGGGTCTTGGCGCCGACGCACTGCATGGTGCCGTTCGACAGGCAGTTGGGGGTGCCGAAGCACTCGCCGACCAGCGTCTTGCAGGTGCCGTCGGTCGTGTCGCAGGCCTCACCCTCAGCGGAGCAGTCACTGTCGGCCGCGCAGGCGCCCTTGCTCCCTTCGTCCTTGAAGGCCTTGGTCGAGCACTTCAGGTCGACAGGCAGGTTGTCGACCTTGCCGTCGCACTCGTCGTCCTTGTTGTTGCAGACCTCGGACGCTGGGGTCGCGGCGCTGCAGTCGCCCAGGCCGGTCGCCGTGCACTTGCGCGTCGACGAGCAGGTGCCGAACTCGTTGGAGATGCTGCAGGTGGTCTCGGTGCCGGACTTCTTGGCCCAATCAGAGCACTCGCAGACCGGCTGCGTGACGACCTGGCACTTGCCTTCCTGGCAGGTCTCGCCCGCGTCGCAGGCCTTCTCGTCCTGGCTGCAGTCCTTGCCGCTGCCGGCCTCGGTGGTGGCGGCGAGCTTGCACTGCTTCACCGAAGCGCCGGTGCCGTCGTCTACCTCGACGCAGGCGTAGCCCTTGCCGGCGGGGCAGTCGTCATCGTTGGTGCATGCGCTGCCGCAGAACTTGCCGGCTGCCGCGTAGTCGACGCACAGCGAGTCGATACCGTTGAGGCTGCAGTCGGCGTGCTTGTCGCAGGGCGAGCACAGGGTCAGGCTCTCCGAGACGCAGACGCTGATCTTGTCTCCGCCGCCAGCGCCGGCTACCTGTTGGCAGCTCTCGCCGCCGTCGCAGGTGTCGATGCACGCCTTGGCGCACAGCTTGCCAGCTGGCGTGTCGAGGCACAGGCCGATGTCGCACTCGTCGTTCGACGAGCAATCGCAGCCTGCCCCGCCCGGGCATGGGTTCTCGACGGTGTCCTCTTCGACATCGTCGACGTCGCCGCCGTCCAAGGGCTCCGTGGTGTCCGCGTCGTCCGGCTCGACCAAGTCGGGCTCGATGGTGGTGTCCGCGTCGTCGTCGCCAGTGTCCGGCGTGATCGCTGCGTCACCGTCACCGGGGTCGATCGTGGCGTCTGCGCCCGTGTCGCCCTCGACCACAGCAGTGTTGCCGTCTGTGGGCTCGTCGGTCGTATCACCGCAGGCACCCATCGCAGTCGCGAAAAGGAGTACGAGAGAGAGCTGGATCAGCGGGTTGTTGCGCATCGAGATCCTCATGAAATCCTCCAGACACTGCGGGGCGGTGCGGCACGCTTGTGGCCGTACCTATATCCAGGTGCAAGACGATGTGGACTATAGCAACCGCCCCCGGAGCCTGTCAATTGGCGTAAGCGATTGCATTCGTTGCCGTTCCTTCGTGCGCGACGGCTTTCTTCCTGAGCCTTGCCTGCTCTTGCCTGCTCTTTCCTGCTCTTGTTTGCTGTCGGGCTGCCTTCGGGCTGCTGTTGCTGGCTCTGAGCGGGTTCGGGTCATGGTGTCGTCAGCGTATCGTACAGACGGATGGTGCGTTGTGCAGCCCCCCATTGTCCAGTGGAAGGATCGCGAACTGCGGCACGAAGATCCAGCCATGTGCCGCAAAAAAGACACGACGCCGGCCCCTTGCCAGGCAAAATGGCCTTAATGCCCGGGGTTATAGCGCTTGAGTTGGAGTAGGCTTCGGGCACCTCTGGGTCCTGGTGGGTCCAAAAACTGGGCGCATTGCCGATCGCGGTGGGCTGGCAGTCGGTGTGCCCCACGACATTCGCCTGCAGCTTGACCTTGGCCGCGGTCTGCCCGGGAAGCACTACGCGAACCGCCGCGTCGACATGGAAGCCACCCTGAGGACCGTGAACGATCGGCGCCCACTGCAGGTTGTCGTAGGGGACGAAGGCGCCGGTCTTGGGATCAGAGGTACCCAGCTCGACGGCCAGGGTTGGTGGGGGCGCGATCTCGCCGGGGGGGAAGAAGTTGGGCGGGGCAGGCGTGCACGCGGCGGGCTCGGGAGGAGCGATCGCCTCGACGAACTCTCCGGGCGCAGGCTGCACGGGCGAGAAACAGACACCGGGCAGCCCGCAGGGGGCCGCGGCGCCGTCTGCGTCTTGATCTGGTTGATCCGATTGATCCGATTGATCCGATTGATCTGCTTGATCCGACCCAACCGTCTCGCTGGCATCCTCCCACAGCTGGCCGTCAACACCGTCAGCTGACGCGGTCTCATGCCCTGTGTCGTTGCCGGGCTGCGTGCCATCGAGCGGCGCGTCCCAGTCGTCGGCGATGTCCACAAGCGATGTGGAATCAGTGATATCCGACGTGTCCTCCGCCGAGGTCGCGGTGACGTCGGCTGCGTCGTCGGCCGCGTCGTCGGCTGCGTCGCCGGCCATCGTCTCGTTGGCCTCATGGTCGTCGTTGTCGTTCAGGGCATCGCCGGGTCCAGTCGCGTCGTCGGCTGTGTTGCCGGAGATACCGGTCTCGCCCGTGTCGTTCACCTCGGGCAGTTCGGGGTAGGCGCGCTCGGGTCGCGCGCAACCCACGCCCGCGAGCCCTGCAATCGCCGTGGTCAGGCACAGGCCGGCGATGATGCGGTACACAGCTCGTCCGGCCCGGCGCTGCGTGGTGCCAGGGGTGGGCGCTGCGGCTGTGAGTGGTCGGTCGGTCATGGGCGAATCAGCTCTCCGTTCGGCGACTCGAACGCTAGCAGAAGCGCAAACGGCTCGCCAGGAAGCGGTCGCGCCGATCGAGGGCCTTGCCAGCCCCGGAGCTGCGTGCCTACAACGCCGCTGCGCTGGAGCCGCGGCGCGCAGGGGGCGATCATGGCCGGGAGAAAGGGAGCTGCAGTGGCTGCCGGAGCGGTGCTGCTCGTCGGTTTCGGCGGGTGGTGGGCCTGGTCCGGTCGGTCCGAGCTGGCGCCGCCGGCACAGCTGGCGTCGCCGGCACAGAGAGAGCCGGGCGTCGGCGGGCAGGAGACGATCGCCGTGCCCGCTCCCGCGGCGGCCACCATCGCTACGTCGCCCTCGGTTGCCTCGTCCGTGCCCCCGGTTCGCAAGCCTGGGCCAGCGCCGGCTGGTGCCGCCGTTGCCGAGCGGTTGGGGCAGGCCGACGCCGCTGGCGGCCCGTCCGCCTTGCTGTGGCGTGGCGGGGCGGACGGAGCGCCGCTCGTCGTCCTGATCGGCGAGCCGGGCGTTCCAATCGAGGCCTGGCAGCCGATCGTCGACGAGCTGCGGCGGGTGCGAGATGTTCATCTGGTCGCTGCCTCGGTGCGGGCCGAGCAGGGTCGCGACGAGAACGAGATCCTGGCTTCGATCGACGCCGCGATTGGCCAGGCGCGCGCTCGGCTCGGTGATCGGGCGGGCGCTCTGGGACTTGTTGGCGTCGGCGTCGGCGCGTCCGCGGCGATACGCTACGCTGTGCGTCGCGGCGGCGTGCGGGCGACGGTCGCGATCTCGCCGACCTGGTGGGTCGGCGACCGGCCACTCGACGCTGGCATCGACAGACTCGCGGGCCACCTGCTGGTCGCCGCAGCGAGTGACGACCCCCGCAGCGATTCGACGGTGACGAGCCTCGTTCGGGTTCTGACACGCGCCAACTTCCTGCGTCCGGCCGGTCGTCTGCATGGCTTCGAGCTGGTCGCGGCGACGCGATCGCTGCGCACAGACCTCTACGGCTGGCTGTACGCGACGCTCGGCCCCGCCCCGGGCGGTCCCGATCCGGCCGACCCCGCTGCAGCCGGCACTGACTCCGGCGGTTCCGGTCCCGCAGCGCCGTCGGACCGCTGACAGGCCAATTGCCAGCGCTGTGCGCCTCCGGTACATGTCCGTGCCGGTCACCTGGGCCCGCCGTGCCGCGGCCCCCGCGGAGATGATCGCCCCGCGCCGACGCCCGCAACGCGAGCGGCCGCGCGTGACGCCCGCAGATGGAGTCGAAGATGTTGGACATCAAGTACCTCGCCAACCACGTCGCGGCGGTCGCTGCGAACTGCGTCGACCGCAAGATGCCCTGCGACGTCGAGGCACTCGTCGGTCGTTTTCGCGATCGCAACGCGGCACTCACCCAGGTCGAAGCGCTGCGTCAGGAAGCCAACGAGGTGGCGAAGTCGATGCGTGCTCCGATGGACGCGACCGATCGGGCTGCGCGCATCGCCCGTGGCCGCGAGCTCAAGCAGGAGATCGCGACAATCGACGCCCTCGTCACCGAGCTGCAGACAGGTCTCGACGCAGGCCTTCGCGCGCTGCCGAATCTCACCCACGCGGACGTGCCGATCGGTGACACCGATGAAGACAACCGCACGCTGCGCCATTGGGGTGAGCCGCGCGTCTTCGATTTCGCCGCGCGCGATCACGTCGAGTTGGGCCGCGCGCTCGATCTCATCGACTTCGAGAGTGGCGCTCGAGTGGCCGGACAGAAGTTCTATTTCCTTCGCAACCAGGCAGTTCTGCTTGATATCGCTCTACAGAGACTCGCGCTCGAGCGGCTGATGGCGCGCGGCTACACGGCCGTTGCGACCCCGGACCTGGCTCGACCTGACATCCTTGAAGGCATCGGTTTCAACCCGCGCGGCGAGGAGAGCCAGGTCTATAGCGTCGCCGGCCACGATCTGTGTTTGATCGGCACGGCCGAGATCACCATCGGCGGCATGATGGCCGGCCGGTTGCTGGCCGCCACCGAGCTGCCGCAGCGCTACGTGGGCGTCTCTCATTGCTTCCGCACCGAGGCTGGCGCGGCTGGTCGGGAGTCGAAGGGCCTGTATCGCGTCCACCAGTTTACCAAGATCGAGATGTTCGCCCTGTGCCACAGCGGCCCGGGCGACGGCGCGCGCCACGACAGCGAGGACCTGCACGATGAGATGGTCGCGGCCGAGGAGGAGCTGCTGCAGGTCCTGGAGATCCCGTACCGGGTCGTTGACGTCTGCACTGGCGATCTCGGCGCGCCGGCCTACCGCAAGTTCGACATCGAGGCCTGGATGCCCGGACGGGGAGACGGCGGCGCCTACGGAGAGGTCACTTCCACTTCGAATTGCACGGACTTCCAGGCCCGGCGCCTCGGCATCCGAGCGTACCCTGTCGACGGCGGCAAGCCGCGCTACGTGCACACCCTCAACGGCACGGCCATCGCGGTGTCGCGCACGTTGATCGCTCTGCTCGAGAATCACCAGCAAGCGGACGGGTCGATCACGATCCCCGCCGCGCTCGCCGCGTTCTTGCCGTTCGAGCGGATCGAGCCTCTTGCGTAGCATCGCGGCTGCGCTCGCGATCAGGCGGCCACGTTGAAGTCGCGAAGGGCCTCGTTGAGCGAGGTCTTGAGGTCGGTCGACGCCTTGCGCTGGCCGATGATCAGCGCGCATGGCACGCCGAACTCGCCAGCCGGGAAGCGCTTGAGGCGGGTTCCTGGAATCACCACGGACCGTGCAGGCACTCGGCCCTTGGTCTCCACCGGCTGAGGTCCTGTCACGTCGATGATCACGGTCGAGGCGGTCAGGACGACGTTGGCGCCAAGCACCGCCTGCTCTTCGACGACGACGCCTTCGACGACGATGCTGCGCGAGCCGATGAAGGCGCCGTCCTCGATGATCACCGGGCGGGCCCCAGGCGGTTCGAGGACGCCCCCGATGCCGACCCCACCAGAGAGATGCACGCCGCGGCCGATCTGGGCACATGAGCCCACAGTCGCCCAGGTGTCGATCATCGAGCCGGCGCCGACGCGGGCGCCGACGTTGACGTAGCCGGGCATGAGGATCGCGCCCGGCTCAAGGAAGCTGCCGTAGCGCGCCGTCCCGGGCGGCACGACGCGCACGCCCTGGGCCTGCAAGCCGCGCTTCAGGGGGATCTTGTCGTGAAACTCGAAGGGTCCGACCTCGATCACCTTCATGGCGGCGATGCCGAAATAGAGCACAACGGCGCGGCCGATCCACGCATGCACCTGCCACACGCCTTGGAGTTTCTCGGCGACGCGCAGCGTGCCGCGGTCGAGACCATCAATTGTGGCGAGGACCGCCTCGGCGTGGCGGCGGTCGGTGAGCAGCTTGCGGTCGGCCCAAGCGGCGTCAACAAGGGGGGCGAGCTCTGCCGACATCACGGCGTGGTCCCGGTGACCGCGACCGGGGCGGCGGGAGCTGCGGGGACTGCCGCCGGTACCGCGACCGGCTGGTCGTCGTCCTGCTCGCCGGTCGCGACTGGTGCTGCGGCGGGAGGCAGCGTCACGTCCGCTGTCGGATCAAGAGACGAGTGGTCGGCGCTGGCGCGGGCGAGCACTATCGACAACACCATGAAGAGGACGGCGGCGCCGGTGGTCATCTTGGTGAGCACCGTCGAGGCACCACGTCCGCCGAAGACCGAACCGGTCGACGAGCCGCCGAATGCCGACCCCATGCCGTCCCCCTTGCCGGGCTGCAATAGCACAACAACAATGAGGAACAAGCAGATGATCACGTAGAGCGCGATTGCGAGATAGTAGAGCACGTTCAACTCCTGCGCCGGCCAGCGGCGGGTCAACTTGGGCCGTTCGGGCCGGGCGTCTAGGGGCGCTCGAAGCGCACGATGCGGGTAAAGTCATCGACTTTCAAGCTTGCGCCGCCAATCAGCGCGCCATCGATGTCCTTTTCGGTCATGAGACCGTCGACGTTGTCGGCCTTGACCGACCCGCCATACTGGATTCGGGTGGCTTGCGCGAACGGATCGCCGAGGTTGTCGGAGAGCCACTCGCGGATGAAGGCGTGGACCTCCTGCGCCTGCGCCGGCGAGGCGGTCTCGCCCGTGCCGATCGCCCACACCGGCTCGTAGGCGACGATCAGAGCGCTCAAAGCCGCCGTGTCGTGGCCCGCCAATGCGCTGGCGAGCTGGCGTTCGATGACCACGAACGTCTGTCCGGCGCGACGTTCCTCGATGGTCTCGCCGACGCACAGCACGGGCACCAGGCCCTCGTTGAGCGCCGCGGTCAGCTTGCGCGCGACCGTCGCGTCGTCGTCGCCGAACACGTGCCGGCGCTCAGAGTGGCCGATCAGCGCATGGGTACAGCCCACGGAGGTCAACATCGCGGGCGCCGTCGCCCCGGTGAAGGCACCCTTCGTCTCGAAATGCAGATCCTGGCCACCGACCGCGATGGCGCAATCGCGCAGGCGCTCGACTACCGGCCGCAAGAAGGGCGCGGACGGAAAGATCAGGATCTCGGCGCCGCGATGCGAGCCGAGACGGTTGCGCAGCTCGCCTGCGAGGGCGATGGCCTCGTTCAGATCGAGGTGCATCTTCCAGTTGCCGCCAAATACGGGGGTGCGGGTCATGCTATCTCCTGCCACCGCGCAGGGCAGCGAGCCCTGGCATGGTCTTGCCGCCGAGGAATTCCAGGGTGGCCCCGCCACCGGTCGAGATGTGACTGATCAGCGGGGTGACGCCGGCCTTGCGCACGGCCGCTGCCGAGTCGCCTCCGCCGATCACGCTCGTCGCCGCCGACTGGGCGATGGCCTTGGCGACGGTGTTGGTGCCACCGGCGAAGCGGTCCATCTCGAAGAGGCCCATCGGCCCGTTCCACAGCACGGTGCGTGGCGCGGCGATGTCGGGATCTCCGCCCGTGAGGACCTGGGCGAAGCGCGCCGCAGTCTCGGGACCGATGTCGACCGCGATGTCGTCGGCCTCGAGATCGCCGTTGAACGCCACACGCGCGACCGAGTCATCGTCGAGCGCTTTCACGACGAGGTGGTCTGTCGGCAAGAAGACCTTGACGCCTCGTTGTTCGCAGCGCGCCAGGAGGTGGCGGGCGAGGACGAGCCGATCCGCCTCCACCTTCGAGCGCCCCATCTCGATGCCTTGCGCAGCGAGGAAGGTACAGCCCATCGCTCCGCCGATGACCAGACCATCCACAACCGCGATGAGCCGTTCTATGACCTCGATCTTGTCACTGATCTTGGCGCCCCCGAGGATCGCGAAGTACGGCGGATCACCGCCACCCGTCAGCCTGCTGAGGTAGCTCAGCTCGCGCTCGACGAGCAGGCCGGCGCCGCGGTCAGGGACAAGCCGGGGCAGGGCCGAGACCGACGCGTGCGCGCGGTGCAGCGTTCCGAAGGCGTCGTTGATGTAGATGTCGCACATCTCCACGAGTTTGCGGGCAAAATCTTCGCTGTTCTCGGTCTCGCCGGGATGAAAGCGCAGGTTCTCGAGCAGCACGATCTGGCCCGGTCGCTGATTGGCGACGAGGTGCGCCGCTGCGTCCCCTACACAGTCGTCCGGCAGCAGGACTTCGCAATCGAGGAGTTCGGCCAGCCGGGTCGCGGCCGGCTCCAACGAGAACTCGGCGGCGCGTTTGCCCTTGGGTCGGCCGAGGTGCGAGCACACCACGATCCGACCGCCAGCGTCTCGGATCAGCTCGAGGGTGGGCAGCGCGGCGCGGATCCGGGCGTCGTCCCGAACCGCTCCGTCTTCGTCGAGCGGTACGTTGAAGTCGACCCGCACCATGACCCGCTTGGCCTCAAGCTCCAGCTCGCGGACCGAACGAATATTGTACTCGGCCAAAATGCCGGGAGCGGTCACGTTGACCTCCGAACAGCGGCGCGGTGCCGGCGGGTGCTAGCTGGCGAGCGCCTCAAGCAGGGCGTAGAGGCGGTTGGCGTAGCCCCACTCGTTGTCGTACCAGGAGACGACCTTGATGAGGTTGCCGCCGACCACCGACGTGAGCTCCGAGTCGACGATGGAGCCGGTGGGGTCACCGATGAGGTCGCTCGAGACGACGGGGTCGTCCTCGATGCGCAACGTTCCCGGCAGGAGACTCTCGGCGGCGCCCCGCAGGGCAGCGTTGATCGTCTCAACGGTCGCGGTCTCGCGGCTGACGACGACCAGGTCGATGAGGGACACGTCGGCTGTTGGCACCCTCATCGCCCCGCCCTGGAGCTTGCCAGCGAGTTGCGGCAGAACCAGACCGATCGCCTTCGCGGCGCCGGTCGACGAGGGGATGATGTTCTGCGCGCAGGCGCGCCCGCGGCGCCAGTCTTTGTGGACCACGTCGAGGACGACCTGATCGTTCGTGTACGAATGCACGGTGGTCATCGTCCCGCAGACCAGGCCAAAGGCCTCGTCGAGCGCCTTCGCGACCGGCGCGAGACACGTCGTCGTGCACGACGCCGCTGAGATAACCGTGTGCTCGGGCTTCACGTCGCCGTGGTTGATGCCGTACACGACGGTGGCGTCAGGGGCGTCCTTGCCATCGCCCGGGGCCGACAGGACGACGCGACGGGCGCCGGCAACGAGGTGCCCAGCTGCGGCGGTGCGGGTTCGGAAGCGCCCGGTCGACTCGACGACGACGTCCACGCCGAGCTCCGCCCAGGGCAGCTTGGCTGGGTCGGCTTCGCGCACGATGCGCATGTTGAGGCGTCCGACCTTCAGGACGCCGTCGACCAGATCTACACGGTCCCGCAGCTTGCGATGCGTGCTGTCGTACTGCAGCAGATAGCGCAGTGAGTCCGGGCTGCTCAGGTCGTTGATCGCGACGATATCGAAAGTCGGGGTCGTGTCGGCCAGCGCGATGCGGGCCAGTGCGCGACCGATTCGGCCGAATCCGTTGATGGCGATTCGGGGCAGGCGATTGGGCATGGTGAAGTCTTCCGTTGTGGCGCGCGGCCAGCTGGGCCCCTGGGGCGGTTGAATTCCGCCCTCCCAGAGGCAAAGGCGCCGGGACTCTAGAGCGCAGGTGGGGGCAAGTCAACGTCGGCGGACGCCGTGCGACTCGCCAGTGAACTGGTCGCCGCGAATGCTCCGCGGCCTCAGCGACGTGGCGTGGAGAGGCTGTCGAGCAAGGCGGCGAGCTGGGCGCTGACATGTTTGAGCTGGCGGATCGAGGCGGACGTCACAACCATCAGGAAGGTGAGCGCGAGTCCGGTCGCCGAACCGACGAGGGCGCTGGCGGCAGCCAATACCGAGACATCTCGACCCGCGATCACGCTGACCAGCGTCGCGATCAGGACCGACAGGGAGAGCGTTCCGAGGACTCCTGCGGCGACCTCGAGTGCGCGCGCGAAGGTGTCGAGCAAGCGCAAGCGCTGGCGTTGTTCGATGATGCGAACGTGCAGATGGTCCGCGGGTAACGGCAGGAAGGACGCCGGGGCGGGCCGGGGCGGGGCCGAACGCTGTGCGGGATCGGGGCGTGGTGGCACGGTGTTTCGCTTGATGGCCGGACGGGTTGGGGGGCGTGGCGCACCCGCACGGGCCTGCATGGGACGCGGGGCCGGTTGGCCGACGTCGCCGGTATCGACGACGCTGATGACGTCCGAAGTTTCGCGTCTTGTTGAGCCGAAATTCCGCTTTGATGGGTCGAGCGCTCGCCGTACGGGCTGCAGCAACTCGGGCCGGGCATCGCGGGTCGCGGTGGGCAGCTTCGGGGGCAGATCGAAGCCGTCGGGCAACAGGGTGGGGCGCTGCCGCGTCGCAACGGGGCGCTGCAGCCGCTCGTGGGCGATCTGCCGTGCCGCGAGGCCGGCCTTGTTGACGTCCGTGTGGCCGCCTTCGGGCATCGCCGACACCGCGAATTGGGTATTGGTCCTGCCCCCGCGGCGGCGGATCTCATCGCCGTCGTCGACAGCGGCAGCCATCAACGTCGCTTCGTTGCCATTGTCGCGGTACTCGTCGCCGCGTTCGTCGGCGATTTCGTCGTTGGGCATGGGTGGGGGGGCGTCCTCGTGGCTCATCGTCGCCGGCCTCCGCCCTTCGCCGGGCCTACCGGGGCGGCGGGCGTGGTCGCCGTCCTGCCTGTCGCTTCGCACTCGCCGCGCACCGTCGCCAGGGCTTCCTCAAGCGCAATGCGCGACGTCGCCGGCAGGCTGCTCTTGCCCAACACGAATCTCAGGGCTTCGATCCGCTCGAGCGGTACACAAGGGTGGCGTTGGCGCTGCAGGTCGACGACATGGGCCATCGCAAGGATCGGGCCGAGGGCAGCGTCGCCGGGCAGCCGCGCCCTGCCGTGCTCGAAGAGTTGTTGTGGGCTGGCGCTGCGCGCAGGTGGGTCGGTCGGTTGGGGCCCTGGAGGGGGGCCATCGAGGCCCTTGTTGGCGAGCGCCAGGGCATAACCAAGTACCATCGCTTCGGGACCTGTCAGCTTTGACAAGGGCAGCGCCGCGACCTTCGCCGGAGTTGCGTCGAGCAGCCTGTGGCGGCGGACCAGCGCCAGCCAGGCGACGTCGAGGGTCAGCCCGGCGCTGAGGCGTCGCATCAACACCGATGCGTTGAGGGCCGCCAGCGAGCCATCGCCGGTTCGATCGGTCGCGAGCAGCTCGGCG
Source organism: uncultured Myxococcales bacterium (assembly GCA_937915965.1). Taxonomy (GTDB): domain Bacteria; phylum Myxococcota_A; class UBA9042; order UBA9042; family UBA9042; genus CALGHC01. The sequence continues at coordinate 325 of CALGHC010000109.1, read as the reverse complement.
AGCAGGACCTCGTCGAGGCGCTCGCGCTGGGCGATCCGCTTGACCAGGGCGACGTCGAGATAGCCCTTGAAGATCGGAGCGGTGACGACGAATGCAACGGATGTGGCGGTGGCGGCGCCGGCGTGGTGCGGTCGGGGGATGAGTCCCGAGGCGGGCGCGGCCACGACAGACAGGCCGACCGGCTCGGCCGCTGGTGGCGGAAGGCGGATCGGGCCTCTGAATTGAGCGATGTCGGCCTGCGCACAGCTTTGCTCGAGGCCGCGGACGGCGACGGCGGCACGCTCGGCCGCAGCGAGGCGCACGCTCGCCTTGCCGCCATCTCGCG
>CALGHC010000108.1 GCA_937915965.1 uncultured Myxococcales bacterium | reverse complement strand
TGGCGGCGGCGGGGCAGGGTGCGCGGCGGGATCCATGCCCGGCGGCGGCGGGATCGCGGCGGCCGCGGGAGGGGGCGCCGGGATCGCGACGGGGGCAGCGGTCGGCAGCTGCACCGCGCCGAACTCGTCAAACGCGAGGGTATCAAACGCGACCGTGGCGCCCTCGTTGCGCGAAAAATCGTCGTTGTCGTAGTCCAGGCGCATCTCGACGCTGCCGCACAGGAAGACCTCGCCGTCTTCGAGGGTCGCCGCCTCGCCCGGCTTCAGCCGCCGCTTGCGCAGGAAAGTGCCGTTCGACGAGCCGTTGTCGATCAACAGGTAACTCTGCCCATCGAACTGGATCATCGCGTGGCGACGCGAGACGCTCTGCGCCGAGACACGCACCGCGCAGGTGCTGTGTCTGCCAATCAGGATCTCGGGGCAGTCGATGCCGACCGTCGCCTGATGGATGTCGTTGTCGTCACCGACGTAGCTGATCGAAGCCATGGTCCGCCTTCCGGAGCTTGAGAGCGGCGAGTCGGCAAGCCTTGGTAGTTGGCTCGCATCGCCGCCAGAGCCGCAGGTCGACCGGATTGTCGGCAGGAAATCGCCGCAAACGCAAGGGCGCCCCAGCCGCGAAACTCGTCGGGCCGCCCCAGGGCCGGCCACGTTCGTGACGAAATCTCCGACTGCAGCGATGAGAATTCCGCGTCTCGACTCGCCCTGCAACGCGATCCTGATGCGGATCTAAGCGCGCTGAGTCGGGCCATCGAGGCGCCACCGTCGCCCTCGCGGCCGTCTAGCCAGCGCCCTCAGCGGCCGATCTGCGCGGCGCACGCCGCGACGGACAGAGCGAAGACGCGAACCACCGTTTCTACTCGCAGCCGGGCCCGGCGCTGGTCCACTTTGCCCCGCCGAGCGGCAACTTCAGGTTCATGACGAGGTCGGTTGCTTCGGTCCCCTTGCCCTCACCGAAGTCCCAATACCAGATGGTGCCGGCGTCGGGTTCGAGGGTCCAGCGGGGCGCAAACGACTGGCCGTAGCGGGCGGTACCCGAGTACCGCAGGCTGGCCACCTCCGCGCCGGCGAAGTGCGACGCCACATCCTGGCTGTTGCCCACCCGCAGCGGGCAGCTCGCCGACCAGCCCTCTGCGACATTGAAGAATGAGCGGACCCGCCGTCCGTCGACCCAAAGCGAGCCCTTGGCGCCGTCCTCGTACTGCAGGGCAAAGTGTTGCCAGGTGCCGACCTTCCAGACCTTCTTCGGGGTCGACGAGACCACGTAGGCCCCACCAAGCAACGACGCGTCGGTCCCGTTCGCGGTGGCGCCGACGACCCACTGCTGCGACGCGGGCATGGAAGGGCAACCTTGGACGCCATCCGTTCCGAGGATCGCGCCCCAGTTTCCCTTGGGGTAGTCAGCCAGGCGCACCCAGCCTTCGACCGTCCAAGACGCCGGATAGACCAGCGCGTTCTTGACCGTCGCGACCTGGCCGGCCTGCCACGAGATGCCGCTGCAGTCTGCGACCTGGTTCTCGGTGCAGACCGTCGTGCACTGTTTGGGTGGTCCGCCGTTGGCGACGCCGTTGTCGCAGGACTCCCACTTCGCCTGCTGGCCGTCGCCACAGACCGCTGAGGTGGGCAGCTCGCCGAAACAGCCGTCGACGGTCGCGGTCGAGCTGATCGTCTTGGTCGTGACGCCTTGGCCGCCGTCATCCACAAACGCCGCGTCGGGCTCGTCAAAATGCCACAGCGCGCGTGTCTGGCCGTCGGGGGCGTGGCGCCGCGCAGGCGTAAAGTTGTCGGTGTAGCGCAGGCCCTCGGAGACCCGCACCTCGTCGACGAAGCCAGGCCACTGCTTGCCAAACAGCGGCTCCTGGCCCTGCCACACACAGCCTGCGCCAACCCCACCGGCGCCGGCACCAACCAGCAGGACCTCCTTGGTCAGCCCGCTGTTGACGCTGTTGTTGGCCAGCGCGCTGCACTCCAGCTTGCCGTTCACGTACAGACGCATTGCCGCGCCCTTCCACCAGCCCATCACGGCGGCGACGTGGTACCACAGGCCCGGCTTGACGACCGTGGCGCCGGCACAGACCGGCTCGGGGAAGCGATACAAGCCGAAGTGGCCCTTGGAGACGTGAACCGACAAGAAGCCGCACGACGTCGCGAGCACCTCGTAGACAGAGCCAGCCTCGTCGAGACGCACCCACGCCTCTACGGTCGCTGCGCAGTCCGGGCAGAAGGTGTCGGCGGCCCAAGCGGGGAATGGGCCGCTCTGGACGACGCCCTGCGGCCCCACCTTGAGGTGGCGTTCGAGCCGGCAGCCCTCGCAGCCATCGCAGGCCTCGCTGTTGCCGTCGTCGCAAGCCTCGAACGCGGGCGCTGCCTTGCCGTCGCCGCAGACCGCGGCGTCGGCGGCGATGCCAAAGCAGCCGTCGGCGGAGAGTTCGGCGCCGCTCCCTTCGATCTTCAGCGGGATGCCGTAGGGCCCCTCGTCGGCGACCACCCCGTCGAGCGATGCGTCCATGTGCCACAGCGCGACGGTGGCCGGATCGGCGCCCTGCCTGCGCTCGGGGATGAACGGCCCGCCGTGCAGCGGGCGCGCTGTCAGCCGCACGCCGTCGATCGCGCCGACAAGAGTGCTTGTCGGTGACGCCAGGTGGCGCCGTCCAACGAGGACGCCCAGCCCTGCAGCGTCGCGGCGGAGTTTGAGAAGCGAGGTGGACCCCGACGGCTGACCGTTGATGTGGAAACGCACCTTGTTGCCCGCGACGGTCACGGAGACGTGGCTCCACACCGCGGCCTTGACCGCCGCGGTCGCGACAGCCGCCTCGCTGCCGTCGGGACCGCCGTGCTGAAAGTAGGGTTTGCCGCTGCCTGCCGCCAGGCCCAGCGTCCAGACAACCGCGCCGCCGCCGCCGGCCGCTCGCGATACCAGCGGCTGATCGGTCGCGATCGTCGCCGGCTTGACCCACGCTTCAATCGTCAGGTCGCCCTCGAGCGCCAACGGGTCGGTCATGGCACTGATCGCCGCCGCGCCAGCCGCTGCCCACGCCTCGCCGCCAAATGTCAGGTGGCCGCGAGGTACGCATGATTCACAGCCGTCACAGACCGCGTCGTTGCCGTCGTCGCAGCCCTCGCCCAAGGCGACGAAGCCGTCGCCACAGCCCGCCACTACGCATACGCCCGCCACGCAGTGCTTGCCGCCGCTGCAGCCCTCGCCGCTCGTTCCATCTGCCGATGCCGCGTGTTTGCACCCCTTGCCCGCGTCGCAGGCGTCCTCGGTGCACGGGTTGTTGTCCTCGCAGTCCAACGCGATGCCCTTGCAGATACCGACGGCGCAGGTGTCCAGCTTGGTGCAGATGTCGCCGTCATCGCACGACTTGGACGACAGCGGATCGTGGACGCAGCCCTTGAGGTCGTGGCAGCTGTCCGCGGTGCAGACGTCGACATCGTCGCAATCGATCACAGCGCCTGCCGCGCAGGTGCCGCCCTGGCAGTCGTCGCCAGCGGTACAGACAGAGCCGTCGCTGTCGCAGGGCTTGCCGTTGAGGATCTTGGTCTCGTGGGTGCAGTCGCCCGCCTCGCTTTGGGTGTCGCAGTCGTCGACGGTGCACAGGTTGCCATCGTCACAGGCCGCGGCTGGTCCGACCGTGCAGCTGCCGTTCTTGCAGACATCCTTTGGCGTGCACGGGTTGCCGTCCGCGTCGCAGGGGTCGCTGTTGTCGAGGTGCTTGCAGCCGCTGGACGCGTCGCAGAAGTCGGTGGTGCACACGTTGTCGTCGTTGCAGTCCTGTTTGGACCCAGCCGCGCACACCCCGTCCTTGCACAGGTCGCCCTCGGTGCACACTGAGTCGTCGGCGTTGCAGCCCTTGCCCTCGAGCACGCTGCCATCAAAGACGCAGTCGCCGGACTTCTTGTTGCAGCTGTCGACCGAGCACAAGCTGTTGTCGTCGCAGGTCTTTTTGGCCCCCGGAAGGCAGTTTCCGCTCGCGCAGGTGTCGCCCTCGGTGCATGCGTCGCCGTCCTCGCAGCCGCCGACGGAGGCCGCGTTCTGGCAGCCCTTCAGTGCGTCGCACAGGTCGTCGGTGCAGCCCTTGCCGTCGTCACAATCCACCGCGCTACCGGCCACGCAGGCTCCCTGGCTGCAACTGTCGGCGACGGTACAAACGGAGCCGTCGGCATCACAGAAGGTGCCCGTGGGGGCGGCCTCGTCCGTGCACGTGCCAGCCGACGGCAGGCAGATCGTCTTGTTGCAGGTGGTGTCGCCGCTGCTGTCACAGGTGACGATGGTCTTCGAGTCCACCTTGCAGACCCACGGGGGCGCCGCCTTGTCGCAGTAGAGCGTGCCGTTGCACAGGTTGTCGTCCTCCTGCGCGCCACAGTCGGCGTCGCTCTCGCAGCCGCAGATGTTCTCGCCCGAGACGCACGCGCCAGCGTCGCAGTGGTCGCCATTCGTGCATGGGTTGTCGTCCTCGCATGGCCCGGTGCGATCCTTGCTCACGCAGCCAGTCGATGGCGAACAGATGTCGTCCGTGCATGGGTTGTTGTCGTTGCAGGTGACCGTGACGGCGATCGCGAGACCCAGACATGCACCCTTGCCGTCGCAAAGATCGTTGGCGGTACAGGCGTTGCCGTCGTCGCATGGCGCGGTGCCGGTCGCGTGGGTGCAGCCCGACGCCGACAGGCAGCCGTCGCTGGTGCAGGGGTTGCCGTCGTCGCACGTGTCCGGCTCGCCCTTGCAGGTCGGGCCACCATCGGCCTTGGCGGCGCATGCGTCCTGCACGGTGCACGCGTTCGTGTCGTCGCAGGGCAGGGCGTTGGGCTGGTGCGCGCAGCTGTCATCTTCAGCCACGCAGGTGTCGTCCGTGCACAGCTCGCCGTCATCGCACAGGCCGTCATCGGCGACCCCATTGCAGTCATTGTCGAGGCCGTCACAGACCTCCTTGCCCGCCGCCTTGGCGCCACAGGCGCTGAGACCGTCGTCGCTACAAGTGCGCAAGCCGGGGCACGATCCGACTTCGGTCTTTGCGGTGCAATCCGTCGAGAGCATCAAGGACCGCGCGCGCGCGCTGCACGGGCACTGGATGGCGCCATCCGACTCTGCCGTTCGTACGCACTGCTGGACCGTCACGCCCTCGACGCTGGTGGCGGACGCGCAGGCAAAACCGGTCGGGCAGATACCATCGGCGTCACATTGCGAGCCACAAAACGATCCCTGGTCGGGGCCGAAGTCGATGCACACGGAACCCGTGTTGGCGAGCGCCTTGCTGCAGGTCTCGGTCGCGGTGCAGGGCTCGCAGAGGCGACCCCAGCGTGGCACGCATACCTGGATGACGTCGGAGCCAGCCGGTACAGCG
>CALGHC010000107.1 GCA_937915965.1 uncultured Myxococcales bacterium | reverse complement strand
ACACCTGCAAGACGACGATGTGCTGCGCGACCAAGGACCGCGGCACACCGGGCCTACCAAACGTCTGCCAATAGATCCGGACCAGTCCGGACCAATCCGGACCGAGCGCCCATCGCGACCGCCCGGCGCGCACGCGAGACGTGTGTCGGAGGATTCGCCGGGCGAGGACACGCGCACCATGTCACATCAGGCGACAACCGACGGACAGAGTATCGAGGCCAACCCGCGACCGCACGCCAACCACGCCGTCCTGCCCGACTCCAAGCACGCCTTCCTCGATGGTCTGGCCGCGGCGCTTGAGGGCCGCGGGTGTACCGTCGGGCGGGCGTGCGCGGATAAGCTGCCCTTCGCGGCCTTCATGGAAGGCGCCGGCATGGTCGTGCTCGAGCCGAGCGCCGCAGCCAGCGTCGAGGCCACCTGGATGGCGATGACCGAGCGAGCGCCGGCCGAGATGCCAGTCTGCGCGATCCTCCTGCCGATCGAGAGACGCGCCGAGCTGGGCGCCTGGCTGGCGGCCGGTTTCGAAGAGGCGCTCTTCGTCGACGACGACCCGGCGCTCGCCGCAGCGCGGCTGCATGGCCGCCTCCTGGGTCGAGCGGTGCACCACAGCCTCGCGACGCTCGATCCGCTGACCGGACTGGTCACCCGCGAGGTCTTCTTTGCCCGCCTCGACCCATCGGTGCGCCTGTCATCGCGCGCCTCGATGCCGATGGCGGTGACGGTGCTCGACCTCGATGGGTTTCGCGCGCTGGAGGACAAGCACGGCCGAGAGGTGGCCCGCCGGGTCTTGTGCGATATCGCCGCTCATCTCGAGAGTTGCTTGCGCCGCAGCGACACGATCGCGCGGCTGGGCGACGACCGCTTCGGGCTGATCCTCCACCGCATCACCGCCTTCGAGGCGCGCCGTCTGCTCTACAAGCTGTGGAAGTCGACCGGACTATCGAACCAGACGCTTGAGGTGCTTGGCGACGGCGACGGCCACGTGACCTTTACCGCTGGGGTCGCGGTCTTTCCCGGCGACGCCTCAAGTGGCGACGAACTGTACACGCGGGCCAGCCTCGCCCTCGACGTCGCCCGCGCCACCGGGCAGCGGCGCGTGCAGCTGTACTCCGAGACCGCCGGCGACTCCGGCACCCAGGTACACGGCACCGACCTGCGCTACCACCGCGTCCAAGATTCCGGTCGCGACGAGCCGGAGTAGCCGCGACGAGCCGAGGTAGCCGCGACCGGATCCTCGACGCTCAGGGGGTGGACTTCCTAGACAACTTGGTCCATAAATCGCCGCGCCATCGCGCGGACCGCGTGCTGCCTGGAACAGCCCGCGACCACGCGACAAAGCCCACCCCTGCCCCACGAGACCCCGCCTGGCAGCACCATGGCCGCGCGGGTGAGCCGCCAGCGGTTCCCAAGCGAAGGACAGCCCACCGGAGCGCCGCGCTGCCTCCGGCCCGCCCCAGACCTTGCCACGCTGCGGAAGCATCCGGGATTCACCATGAAGCTCGCATCCCGTCGGACTGCGCCCTGCCACAGCCCCGTCCCACCTGGACCGGCGCGGCGGGCCCATGCCTGGCCGACCGCTGAAGTATCCGCAGGCGCCAACGTGGACGCCGCAGCGCAGCGTCGCGGCACAGCGGCGGCCCGACTGGCGCTCGCTTGCGCATGCGCCAGCGCCCTGGTCGCCCTGGCCAGCGGCTGCGATGTCATCGACTACCAGCTGCCCAGCTACCACAAGGGGTATTCGCCCAAGCAGCCGGTCGCCTACTCGCACAAGGTGCACGCCGGCGACCTGAAGATCGACTGCAAGTACTGCCACTTTGGCGCGGAGAAGAGCCGCCACGCCGGTATCCCGCCGCTGAACGTCTGCATGAACTGCCACAAGCAGAAGCTGATCAAGCCCGACTCACCCGAGATCAAGAAGCTCACCGACGCCTGGGAGAGGGGTGAGGCCATCCGTTGGGTCAAGGTCCACCACCTGCCTGATTTCGTCTCCTTCGACCACAGCCGCCATGTCAGCCGCGGCGTGGCGTGCCAGACCTGCCATGGCACGATCGAGACGATGGAGGTCGTGGCCCAGGCCAACACGCTGGCGATGGGCTGGTGCGTGAACTGCCACCGCGAATACAACCGCAATCCGCCGCCACAGATGGCCGACAAGGACATCACCGCGTCGACCGACTGCTACGCGTGCCACCACTAGCGAAGTGCGCCGCCCGGCGGTCGACGCAGCTGTGCGCGACTGGCCAATCCGGGCGGGTGAAGATGGCGCGCCGACGCCCCGAACGCTCGAACGACGACAGACGAGGTCAGCATGGACCGTACCGTCCCCACCAAGCCTGAGAACGACATCGCGAGCGACGGCCCGGCGCTCGCTACCAGCCGACCTGCCTACTGGCAGCGTGTCGAGGAGCTTATCGAGCCGACCTCGCTCGACGCCGCCCGCACGATCGAGTTTGGCGGCGCGCCCACTATCGGCGACGGCAGCGAGCTGGCCCGCCGCGACTTCCTCAAGGTGGTCGGCGCGACCTTCGCCGCGGCCACCGTGACGGTTGGCTGCGAACGCCGCAAAGTGCTCGAAGCGATCCCCTACACCGACAAGCCGCCCGAGCTGGTGCCGGGCCAGTCGCTCTGGTACGCCACGACCTGCAACGCCTGCCCGGCCCGCTGCGGTCTGCTGATGAAGGCAAGGGATGGCCGACCGATCAAGGTCGAGGGCAACCCTGAACATCCACTGAGCAAAGGCGGCGTGTGCGCCGCGGGCCAGGCGAGCATCCTCGACCTCTACGACGGCGACCGACTGCGCGCACCCCAGATCGCCGGCAAGCCGGTCACCTGGGACGAGCTCGACGTCGCGGTGGGCAAGTCCCTCGCTGGTCTGCCCAGGGGCAGCGTCGCCGTCGTCACGCCGACGGTGTCAGGCCCCGGTACACGCGCCGCGCTGGCAGCGTTTGTCGACGACATGGGCGCACGCCATGTGGCGTACGACAGCCCCGGCTACGGCGCGATCATCGCGGCCCACATGGCGAGCCACGGCCGCTCGGCGGTGCCGAGCTACCACTTCGATCGCGCGCGCCTGGTGCTCGCTTTTGATGCTGATTTCCTCGGCACGTGGGTCTCCCCCGTGGCGTTCGCGCGGGCGTGGGCGACGGGACGCAAGCTCTCGGCGGACCACAAGGAGATGTCGCGACACGTGCACGTCGAGACGCAGCTGTCGCTGAGCGGCTCGAACGCCGACGAGCGCGTGCGGGTCCTTCCCAGCGAACAGCGTGGCCTTGTCTTTGGTCTCGCCGCGCGGATCGCCGCCGAGACCGGGCTCGCCACTGCCGCGCCCAGCCGGGACGCAGCGGTCGAGAAGCAATACGGCCCGTGGCTCGACCAGGCGGCCAGCGCCCTGCTTGCGGTCCGCGGCGCCTCCTTGGTGATCAGCGGCGCCGATGACGTCGCGACCCAAGCGGCGATCAACCTGATCAACCAGCAGCTGGGCAACTACGGGATCACCGTCGACATCAACACGTCCTGTGCCGTGTACGCGGGGACGGCGGCGTCTGAAGAGAAGCTGCTCGCCGACATCGAGTCGGGCGCGATCCAAGGCTTGGTCCTCGCCGAGGTCAACCCGGTCTACGATAGCCGCCAGCGCACCCGCTGGGCGGCGGCGATCGACAATCTCGGCGTCTCGGTGGCGCTGTGTGATCGGATCGACGAGAGCGCCGCACATTGCAAGATGCACGGGCCGGCGGCGCACTTCCTGGAGAGCTGGGGCGACCACGAGCCGCAACCCGGTCTAGTCTCGGTGCAGCAGCCGCTGCTGCGGGCGCTGCACGGCGCACGACCCAGCCTCGAGACGCTCCTGATCTGGTCGGGCCGCAAGGTCAGCCTGCTTGAGCACCTGCAAGGGAGCTGGCGGCAGCTGGTCGCGCCGCGCGCTGCTGCCGGCGCCACCGCGATCAAAGAATTGAATTTCCAGGCGTTCTGGGACACGGCCGTGCGCGACGGCGTGGTCGCAGTCAACGCAGCGCGCGTGCTCCCCGGCG
>CALGHC010000106.1 GCA_937915965.1 uncultured Myxococcales bacterium | reverse complement strand
GGGCGTAGATGCTATGCCCCACAGCCGTTCTCATCCAGCGGCCTACGCGACCGAAGCGCCAGAGGGCTCGCCGGCCTTTGGCATCCGCGGGGGATACCCGCCGGGCCTCATGGCACGGCATCGCCCCCAAACGCGGCTTCAAAGGCGGCGGCAGCTGGGTCAAGCTGCAAACGACACACGGGCTCGGGGCCCGTAGTGCGCCGAAACGGTTCATCACCAAGGAGACAGCAATGACCCAGACCGCCACCGCCAGCGATTCTACCTGCAACAACCGCCCCTTGTACATCGGCATCGACATGGGCCGCGACTCCTGGCATCTCGCCTTGGGTGACGCCAGGGCCATTCGGGACGCGCACGTCGACCGCAAGAATCTCACCTCCGCCAAGGATTGCTTCCTGGCCGAGATCGCCGCTGCCAAGGAGCGCTTCGGCGTCGCCACCACCGCGCCGGTGCATGTCGTCTACGAGGCCGGCCGCGACGGCTTCTGGTTCGCCAGGTGGCTGCGGGACCAAGGCTTCGAATGCGTGCTGGTCGACCCCGCGGCCATTCTGGTCGACCGCAAGGCCAAGCGTCGCAAGAACGACATCATCGACGCCAGGGCTTTGTTGGACTTGCTCATTCGCCATGTCACTGGTGACCGTGTCCTGCAGCCGGTGCTGGTGCCGCCGCTCGAGGCCGAAGACGCCAGGCAGCTTGGCCGCCTGGCGCGCAGACTTGCCAAGACTCGGCGCAGCCTGGCAACTCGCCTGCAGTCCCTGCTGTGGCGCCAGGGCATCGACTGGAAGTATGCAAGAGCGTTGCCTGACCCCAGCAGTTTGCGCACGGGCGACGGTCGGAGCCTCGGACCCGCACTGCGTCAAGAAGTCGAGATCCTCTGCCGCCAGATCGTCAATCTCGACGGAGATATCTGCCGCCTTGAGGACGAGCGCACGGCGCAGATCCGCAAGCCCGAGACGCCCACCCAGCAGCTGGCCCACGACCTCGAACGTCTGGTCGGCATTGGGCCGGTGGGTTCCTGGACCCTTGCGCACGAGCTGTTCGGCTGGCGGGAATTCAAGAATGCCAAGAAACTCGGAGCATTCGTTGGTCTCAGCCCGATGCCGTTCTGCAGCGGGACCATGGACCGTGACCAAGGCATCAGCAAGGCCGGACCGGGTCCAATCCGCGCCCTGATGGTAGAACTGGCCTGGGATTGGCTGCGCTACCAGCCGGACAGCGACCTGAGCAAGTGGTACCAGACGCGCTTCGGCGAGACGGCCAAACGGTCCAGGAGGGTCGGCATCGTGGCGTTGGCACGCAAGCTACTCGTCGCGCTCTGGCGATACGTCACCCGAGGCGTCATCCCAGGTGGGGCCAGGACGAAGCCAGACCGCCATCGAGCCGCGGCGTACCGCCCCTGCGGCGTGTCGAGCCGGCCTCTCGCCGCACGCTTGGCGAGCGTCTGACACAGTGCAATTGATCGTCTCAACCACATGAGGAGGAAAGGATAGACCCGGCAGGATCACACAGTCCTCACGAACTCGGCAGGCTGCTGCCCCCGAGTCCGGCCGGTGCGGGCGCTCGTGGATTTCCTTGGTCGCATCAGCGACCGACGTCGTAGATTGGGCGCCCGCCCGCCGGTTCTCCTGCGCGTGCACCACGCAAGCAGCATTATGGAAGCGGCGCTCGCCGCCACTCCGGATAGAAGGTTGCGGTCCGCAAAGGTGGCCGCTCTCAGAGAGCCGAACCGGTCGATTCAGGGGAGTGCTTGGCAAGTCGCGAGGACTGAAGGTGATTTGGCCGCTTGACACGGTGTTGGTCATAGAAGGACATCCAAGTCACCACCACCCCGCGTCACCGCGCCCGTTGACCAGCCGCCAGCGCCAGCGAGATCCCAGCTGGTGGCCCCGACGAACACACCGACCGCTTCGTGATCCGGCCGACTGCAACCGCCCATCGCCGAGGACGCACGCCTCCAACGCCCGCTCACCGGCGGCTCCTTCAGCTCCGGGTAGGGCGCCGCAATCCCTTGGTTCGCCTGCGACGGGCGCCCGCCGTTGCGGCCTCCTCCGAAGTGCTGTGCTTCGCACTCGCCCCGAGCCGAGGGCGAGACGGAGACGAAATCGGAGTTGGCTCGCGCCACGTTTGTCCACTCCGCGGCCAAGCCGTGGGGGCGTGGATCAGGAACCGTGACGTCTCACTCCATGGCGTCGTCTCCCTGATCTGCGCTTCACCCAGGACAGCGTAGGCGACGTCGTCACGTTCACATGCACGATCCTGCGGGACGCGAACTCCATCACCACGAAGACTCCATCACCACGAAGACATACACGACGGTGAAGAGCGAACAGAGCTGAGAGCATGGTGTGCGTGGGATCGGGATCCAACCACGACGCGGAAGGGTTTCATCAGCAGAGAGCTACGAGTATTCGCGGAGCGCTATGGACGGGCGACATGCACGCGCCAGTGGACTTGCCTGACCGCGCCCAACCCGATTACATGTGCGCCGCGAGCGGAGGCAATGGGCCATGGGCAGGCGGATACGCCACAATGGGCTGTTCAAAGAGACGACGGGATAGGCTTGAGGACGCGACCGAGAGGGAGGCATCCATGGCACGCATTGGCCGCAACGACCCCTGCCCCTGCGGCAGCGGCAGGAAGTACAAGAAGTGCTGCCACGGACGCGACGAGGCCGTGAGCCCCTACACGGAACATGAGCGCCTGTCGGCCCTGGACAAGCTCGGGGCCTGCTGTCTCGACGAGCGCTGGGACGCGCAATGCGATGCAGTGGACAGTCTCTTCGCTGCCTATGAGGAAGATGAGCTGCTCGTCGACGTCGAGTACGTGGACACGGTCACCCAGGAGGTCGTCGATCGCTACACGTACTTCGATCAAGTCATGGCTGACGGCCAGACGCTCGCCCGGCACCTGCTGCGGGAGGCCGCGCGGCTGACGGATGGGGAGCGCCGCTACATCGAGGCCGCCGCAGACTGCCCCATGCGGGTGTTCGAGATCGTGCAGGTGGCTCCGGGCAGCTCCCTGACCATGCGCGATGTGCTCGACGGCGACGAGGTGACCGTGCGCGAGATCATGGGCTCGCGCAACGCCAAGCGTTGGGATCTGATGACCGCCCGGATCGTGCCCCGCGGCGCCTCCGGCCAGCCAGAGATCGACAGCTGCGGGCTCAGCCTGCCGCGACAGCAGCGCGACAGCCTCGTGAGCTGGCTGCGAACGCAGCGGGAGGCCTTCGATCGCGACCATCCGAGCGCGGGTCGGCGGCAGTTCTGGGTCGAGATGGCGCCGCTTGTCTACGACTTCTGGCTGGGGCTCGCCACCGGCAAGCACCTGCCGCAGCTGACCACCACCGACGGCGAGGAGATGATCCCCACCGAGGTCCACTTCGAGGTGTGCGATGCCGAGACGCTGCGCGACGCCTTGGATCGGGCGCGCGACATGGTCCAGGGACAGGACGACACGTCGCAGTGGCTGGGGCCAAAGACAAAGGGCAAGTCTCCCATCATCCGCGGCTGGCTCAAGCTGCAGGGTGCGCGGCTGGTGCTGTCGACCCACTCTCGCGAGCGCGCCGACAAGGGCTGCAAGCGCATCGAGCGCATCGCTGGCGACGCCGTCCGAGCCGGCCTGCGGAGCCACACCTCGGTGCAGCACTTGATGCGCCAGGCCCTCACCGGGCCGGCCGACCACAAGCCTGAGCCCCAGCCCGAAGAGCTGGCGGGGCTCGTACTGCAGATGCAGGACAAGCACTATCGCGGCTGGATCGACGAGTCCATTCCCGCCCTCGATGGTGCCACGCCACGAGCCGCCGCTGGCTCCACCACGCTGCGCCCGAAGCTCGTGGAGATGATCAAGGACCTGGAGAACATGTATCTCGCCGCCCTGGCCCGGGGCCAGCCGGCCTACGACGCCAGATGGATGTGGGAGGAGCTGGGGCTGGGCCAACACCCCGACGCCCCCAGCGCTGCCACGCACCCGCTGCTGACGGGCTATGAGTCCCTGACGCGCCATCTCGCCAAGCTGAGGCAGGCGGCCACCACCATCGCGACGACCTTCCGCGCCCGGCCCGACTTCGGCCCGGCGTCGACCATGGACCAGGGGTACCTGGAGTCCGAACTCACCTTCCGCCGCTTCGTGGACGACGAGATGAAGGCGTCGCACGCGGCGGGCAGCCCGCCGGAGGTCGCGGTCAACTGGGGCAACCTGATCGCCACCCACCTGCAGTGGGCCGCGAACTTCGAGACGCACCTGCGCAAGACCTTTCGGGTCGACGAGTCGCTGGCCTGGATGCTGGGCAGCACCCGCCTGGACCTCAGCGGCGACCAGCTTCGGCTGCCCTTCGCCAGCTTCGCCATCGTGCTCGACGACCGGGAGACCTTGGCCCGGGCCGAGCGCCTGCTGTCTGGGTTGGAGGACTGCGAGCTGCGCGGTCAGCCCCTGCGCGTGATCACCGCCCACGTAGCCGAAGTTCCGGTCGACGGCGCGCGGATACTGAAGTTCGCCTTGATCTTCGACGCGCTCGCCGGCCAGTGGCCCTACCTGCTGGCCCGCGACCTGTACATCCGCGACGACGACCGGCTCGA
>CALGHC010000105.1 GCA_937915965.1 uncultured Myxococcales bacterium | reverse complement strand
CGCCGCCAACACCGCCGACTGCGACGACGCCGACGCCTGTACGGTTGGTGATGTCTGCAAGGATGAGGCTTGCCTGCCCGGCGCGGCTACGGTCTGTGACGACGACAACGTCTGCACTGACGATTCGTGTGACGTAGACGTTGGCTGTGCCTACGTCGCCAACGAGGCGGACTGCGACGACGGCGACGCCTGCACCGCGCCGGACGTTTGCGCCGCCAAGGCGTGCGCAAGCGGCGCGGCCGTCGACTGCGACGACGACACCGTCTGCACCGTCGACTCGTGCGATCCGGCTGATGGCTGCAAGAACCCGCCGGCCGCGCCTCCGGAGTGCTTGGGCACCATCGCGGCCGGACGCTGCTACGAGGCGACCGACCTCGCCGACAAGGGTCTCAGCTGGCTCGCGGCTGAGGCGATGTGTGTCGGCAAGGGTGGACACCTCCCGACGCTTGCCGACGGCGCAGAGCAGGCTGCGGTGCTCGCGACGGCCGTCAAGGGCTGCGTGACGCCCTGGACGCTCTTGCCGATTGGCTTGACCGATGAGGCCGAAGAGGGCGTCTTTGTTTGGGTTGACGGCACGCCCTTCTCGTACAGCCACTGGTCCGGCGGGGAGCCCAACAATGCGTCGAACGAGGACCACGTCGATCTCGACAGCAACAGCTTCTGGAACGACGCGCCGGAGGCCTGGGAGCGCCCCTGCATCGTGTGCGAGCGCGCCGCTCTGGGCTGCGCGGACGGCGACGCCTGCACGATCGGCGACTTCTGCAAAGAGGGCGCCTGCCTGCCCAACGCGGTGACAGCGTGCGACGATGGCAACGCGTGCACCGACGACGCTTGTGACAAGGACGCGGGCTGCAGCCACGTCGCCAACGTGGCAGCTTGCTCGGACGGCAACCCTTGCACCGCGCCCGACGTCTGTGCAGCCGAGTCGTGTGTGAGTGGCGCTTCGGTCGGCTGCGACGACAGCAACACCTGCACCGACGACTCCTGCGATCCGGTCGATGGCTGCAAGAACCCGCCGGCAGCGCTCTCGGAGTGCTCGGGCACCATCGCGGCCGGACGTTGCTACGAGGCGACCGACCTCGCTGACAAGGCCATCGGCTGGTTGGCGGCCGAGGCGATGTGTGTGGGCAAGGGCGGCCACCTGCCGACACTTGCCGACGAGGCAGAGCAGGCTGGGGTGCTGGCGACGGCCGCCACGGGCTGCGTGACGCCCTGGACGAACTTGCCGATTGGCTTGACCGACGCTGCCGAAGAGGGCGTGTTTGTTTGGGTTGACGGCACGCCCTTCAACTACAGCCACTGGTCCGACGGCGAGCCCAACAACGTGTCCAACGAGGACCACGTTGATCTCAATGACAACAGCTTCTGGAACGACACGCCGGAGTCATGGCCGCGCCCCTGCATCGTATGCGAGCGCGCCGCCCTGGGCTGCGCGGACGGCGACGCGTGCACAGTCGGCGACTTCTGCAAGCAAGGCGCCTGCGGGGCGGGCCTCAAGGCCACCTGCGACGACGGCAAACCTTGCACGACCGACAGCTGCGACCCCAAGGCTGGCTGCGTCTTCACCCCGATGTTGGACGGCGTACAGTGCGACGACGGCGACGCCTGCACGACGGGCGGAATCTGCACCGGCGTCGTCTGCAAGACCTCTGGGACGGTCGACTGCGAGGACGCCAACGTCTGCACCGCAGATGCCTGCGACCCCAAGACCGGCTGCACCCATGTGGCCGCAGAGGGCGAGTGCACCGATGGCATTGGCTGCACCGTCGGCGACGTCTGCGCGGCGAGCGTCTGCAAGTCCGGAACCGGCAACGCCTGTGACGACGGGGTGGCCTGCGTCGAAGACATCTGCGACACCCAGGACGACAGCTGCACCCACAAGCCGCTGACCTACGACGCGTGCTGCCTCGCGCTGGGCGGCGACCTCGTCGATGGCGCGTGCCACGCGACCGACACGGCCGGCAAGCGCATGGCGATGGTCCCCGATGGTGACGTCTGGATCGGTTGCAACCCGGCGCTCGACGTCGAGTGTGCCGAAAACGAGAAGCCGCAGCACAAGCGCGGCCTCTCGGCCTACTGGATCGACGTCTACGAGGTCACGGCGTCCCGCTACGCCGCCTGTATCGACGCTGGCGAGTGCACCGCCCCCGACACCGAGGGGAAGCTGTGTGCGGCGGACTGGGCCAACGCCAACGCGTGGCTGCCTGAGGGCGTCAAGGCCGGTCGCGACCACCACCCGGCCAACTGCGTGGACTGGCAGCAAGCGCGCACCTACTGTCAGTGGGCTGGCGGCGATCTGCCGACCGAAGCGCAGTGGGAGAAGGCCGCTCGCGGCGGCTGCGAGCTGCGCGGCGGCGCGATCTTCTGCCCGGGCAACATGCCGACATACCCGTGGGGGCAGGGCTACCCGGAGTGCATGTACGCGGTGCGGCAGCGCGCCGACTGGACACCGCTCGGCATCGGCTGCGGCGAGGGCACGCCCTGGGCCGTCGGCGGCCGCCCGCTGGGCGTCGGCGCGTACGGGCTCTTCGACATGTCCGGCAACGTCTGGGAGTGGACCCTCGACGCGCTGGGCGATCAGTACTACGCGTCACACGACCCGCAGGCGTGGCCAAAGGACGCCCTGAACGGGGCATATGACGGCACCAACACGGCTGTTGTCCGCGGTGGCGCGTACAACAGCTATCTGTGGCCGCAGATGACAGGTCGTTTCCGCGGCGCAGGCGTGCGAGACCAGGCAAGCGCCGCCCTCGGCTTCCGCTGCACGCTGCCGTTTGATGTCTGCGACGACCGTGACCCGTGCACCACCGACGCGCCCGGCGACGGCGACACGTGTGTGCACACCCCCGCCGTCGACGACGGCGGGTGCGATGACGGCGATCCGTGTACCGGCGATGGCGCCTGCAAGGCCGGCGTCTGCGTCGGTTTGGAACCGATTGACTGCGACGACGGCGTCGCCTGCACAGCCGACAGCTGCGATCCCGGCACCGGCGCGTGTCGCCACGACTTCGCGTTCGCGGCCTGCTGCGAGGCCGAAGGCGGCGTTCTTGAGGGGGCTCTGACTTGTACCAAGACGGTCGCGGGCGTTGAGTGGGGTATGGTGCCGGCGGGGACCTACTGGCAGGGCTGCGCCGTGGGCAACGAGACCTGCTGGGCG
>CALGHC010000104.1 GCA_937915965.1 uncultured Myxococcales bacterium | reverse complement strand
ACCGAGATCTTGCGCGGCAACTACTTCCTCGCTGACGACGCGGACGCCGTACAACCCTGTGAACTTCGGACTCATTGGCAAGTGCGCCGGCCGGTGGCCGGAGGCCAGGGTTGGTCCGTCCCGGTACAGGGCGTTGCGACCTTCGACGGCTTGTTCGCAACCGCGGACGTCGAGGGTACGCTGACCTGGAAGCGCTCGACTCGACGCCTCGTCTACGACTTGACGCTCTGTGCACGAGGCGCGCGATGGCGGCTGCACGGTGCGCGTCGCGCCGACTGGCTTCGGCCGGTCCATGGCTTCACCACGATGTGGGCGCAGCTTTTCGAGGACGAGGCCGCCATCGCGACGGTCCGGATGCACTTTGATGTCCGGCGCGACCTGATGGCCCTGGTCCAAAGCGTCGCGTTCGAGCGCTGACCGCACTGGCGACCGGCGCGGCTGGCGCCTGTCCGCGACCATGGACACCCCGGGCCCCGCCCGGCCCGACGAGGACCAAGACGATGCCCCTCTCTCTCTCGCGGCGCGGCCTGACGGCGCCCGCATCGCCGATTCGCCGCCTGATGCCCTACGCCGACGCTGCCCGCGCCCGCGGCGTGCATGTGCACCATCTCAACATCGGTCAGCCCGATCTGCCGACTCCCGAGGCATTCATCAACGGTTACCGCGACTACGCTGGCCCCGTGCTTGCCTACAGCCCGTCGCAGGGGCTGGCGAGCTACCGGGAGGCGTTGGCCGTCTACTACAACACGCTCGACACGGCCGCCGGAGGCCGGGCGATTGATGCCGACGATATCCTGGTGACCACTGGCGGTTCCGAGGCGTTGCTCTTCACCATCGCGGCGGCATGCGACCCCGGCGACGCCATCTTGGTGGCCGAGCCCTACTACACGAACTACAGGGGCTTCGCTCATATGCTCGGGGTCGATGTCGTGCCCGTGCCGACCTTCCTCAAGGAGGACTTCGCCGTCTCGGCGCAGCGCCTGCGCGACGCCTGCACGCCGCGCACTCGGGCTTTCGTACTGCCGTCACCAGGCAATCCAACCGGCGCCGTCCTGGCCTACGACGAGCTCGTCGCTCTCGGCCAGGTTTGCGTCGACCATGACCTGTTCTTCGTCGTCGACGAGGTCTACCGGGAGTTCGTCTACCTCGACGGGCGGCACACGGCGGCGTCGGTGTTGTCGGTGCCCGGGCTCGACTCACACGCCGTCGTCATCGACTCCGTGTCGAAGCGGTACTCGGCATGCGGCGCGCGAGTGGGTTGCCTCGTGACGCGCAATCGGGAGCTGTATGCTGCAACGCTGAAGTTCGCCCAGGCCCGCTTGTCGCCACCAACAGTTGATCAGCTCGCTGCCCACGCGGCGTTGTCGACGCCGCGGGCATGGATGGAAGAGGCCGTCGCCGAGTACCGCAAGCGTCGCGACGTCCTGGTGGCGGCCCTCAACGCCATCGACGGCGTCTTCGCGCCCTGCCCGGCGGGGGCCTTCTATCTGGTCGCCGACCTGCCTGTGGACGACGCAGAAGCGTTCTGCGTCTTCCTGCTCTCGGAGTTCGAACTCGACGGCGAGACCGTGATGTTTGCCCCTGCCGAGGGCTTCTATGCGACCCCCGGCGCGGGCCGCAATCAGGTTCGCATCGCCTACGTCCTGGCCGCCGACAAGCTGCGGCGCGCGGTGCGGATCCTCGCGGCGGGTCTGGCCGCCTGGCGCGATCGTTGAGGACACCATGGCGACAACGGCGTCATGGTTGGGTCATTCGGCGTCCGGTGCGATCTTCGCGGCGCCCTCTTCGGTGTCGATGCGCGCTCGCCGTTTGGTCAGAAGGTGCTTGACGACGAAGGCGCCGATGACGATCAGGATGATGACCAGCAGACCGGATTCGGCGGCTCGTGCCTTCGCGACGACGCGATCGAACTGTGCCCCCCAATACCACGCTGCCAGCACCAGCGCCGGCACGGACAGGAGGGCCGCGAGGCCGTCATAGAAGAGGAACACCGGGTAGCGAATGCCTAGCGTGCCGCTTGTCAGGAAGACGATCGACCGCACTCCCGGCATGAAGCGCGCGCTGAACAAGACCTTGGGGCCATTGCGGCGCAGGAACCGACGCGCTCGCTCCAGGCGCCCGTTGGCGCCCATGGACGAGAACGGCCAGCGCTCCAGGAGGCGCACCCCGAAGTGCCGTCCCAAGAAGAACATGAACGCGTCGCCGATCAGCACACCAGCCAACCCGACGACGACGGCGACCCACACCGCGGCGTGTGGCCGTGGGCTGCCATCCGGCATGGTCTGATAGGTCATGTAGCCCATCAGCAGCAGGGTGATGTCCTCGGGCACTGGCAGGCCAAGGCCGCACAGCAGCAGTACCGTGAAGCCCACGCCGTAGATCGTCGCTGCGTCCATCGTCGCGAAGAAATCGATGGCCTCTGTGATCCAGCCTTCCATTGCAGCCCCCTCCCCGTTCAGCCGCTTGGCTGCTGGCCGCGCAGACGTCCGCGGATCCGGCCGGCGGCCTTGCGGGCCCAGCGTTTGACGTAGCCGGGCTGCGAGAAGTTGGTCCAGCCCCCCACCTTCGCCAGGAATCGTGCGTCCTCGGCGGCGCCGACGTCGGCGATCAGATCCATCGTCGCGTCGAGCATGTGTGGGCCGGGGAAGTCGAAATGGCGACGCAACCGAGACAGAAAGGCGCCGCTTCGCTTGTGGCGCAGGGCGTCGGCTGCGCCGTAGCGCACGAACGAGTCTGGGTCGACCAGCGCCTCGAGCAGGGCGTCGAGGACCTCTTCATCCTCGAACGCGCTCATCGCCCGCGCTGCCCGCATCCGCACCAGCCACTTCTCGTCGTCGACCGCGGTGAGGAGGGCATCCCGGACTCGGCTGTCCTCGGGCCAACTCTCCAGCGCACCGGCCGCCGACGCGCGGACCTCAGTGACCGAATCGCTGCAGCCGGTCAGCAAGGCTTCGAGCGCGGCGTCACCAGCAAATGCTCCGAGCGCATCCATGGCGAGCTCGCGCAGGACGTCGTCGTCGCCAGCCGCGAGGCCGAGCAGGCGGGCCTCGCAGTCTCTCTCGAGGAGCTCCTGGCGGCGCGATTCGAAGTCCTCGGGCCGCTTGCCGGACTCAGCGTCCGTGCCGCACCAACGCGCAAGACGACGGAGCCCGCGGGCGACAACCTCGGGTCGATCGGCGAAGAGCTCTCGGATGATCGCCGGCGTCGACATGGATTCACTCTCTCCCTTTCGATCGCACGGGCACGTGGGCACGGCGAGATAACCCATGCTTCTGTGGCCTGTCCAGCTTCGCAGCCGCCTGCGAGCGGGCCCCAGCGTTGCGGTCACCGCTGTCACAAGGACGCAACACCCACCGTCGTCCAGCCATGCCCTGCGGCGATGTGCTGCTGTTGCCGCCCACGCATCGATTCGTGCGTCTCCACAATGGCGATCGCGACGCCTTGCCCCTCGGCGCGCTTCGGCCAATCTCGTGGCGAGAGGCGTCGTTCAGATTGAGGCAATCTTGCTGCCGGATCGAGGCTATCGGACTGGTCTGACCGCGACAGTCGCCGCCTTCAGGGCCGCGCGTCGACTGGCTCAGCAGTGCCCAGGTGTCCCGCGGGCGACGCGCCCGGCAGCCGTCGCGACAGCATCACGCACTTGGGGGCGACCCACCGTCCCCCCTCGACGATGTGGGTGGGGATCTTGAAGCGCACCCGCCCGGGCCTGCAGTTCGGACAATGCGCCGGGTCGGCGGGCCGGCACTCGAGCACGTACTCCAGACCCGAATAGAGTCCGCGGCTGGTGATGCCCGAGCGAGTCACGACCTCGTTGTGGCCGTCTGGATAGTGCAGGTCGAGGATGCCGGGCGGCGGGATACTGCCCAGACTCGTGGTGATCAACCCCTCGGTGGGGGCGGGCGCCGGCTCGGGATCCTTGGCGGATCCACGGCGCCTCACGAC
>CALGHC010000103.1 GCA_937915965.1 uncultured Myxococcales bacterium | reverse complement strand
CGGGCGGGAGAGACGCTCCGAACGGCTCGCGAAGAGGGTGAGCAACAACATGCCCGCATACGTCGCGACCGCCCACAGCGCCAGGGGCCAGCCGAAAGCCGTCGACCAATCTGAGGTCTGCACGGCGTCGCAGTTGAGCTTGTCACCGAAGTTGCAGGAGCTCACAAAGGTCGGGTCGAGCTCAAGCTTCAGCTTGATGCGAACCAGGAATGCGGCCACACCGACCCCGGCCAACAGCACGGCTACCATCGGTGCGGCGACGGTGGCGGGCAGGCGGGTCGCCGACGGGGGCGCCGACGGGGGCGCAGATGGGGGCGCAGATGGGGGCGCGGACGGGGGGGCGACTTTCGTGCTCATGGTCGAACTCGCAAAATGGCCGGACGTACGACCGGGATGCTTCAACGTGAGCCGCTGAGGACCGCGCCGGCGCCATCGAGGCGAACCACCAGCATCGGCGCCGTCACCGAGGCAGGGTCGAATTCTCGGCCAGCCTCCTCGGCGTCGTGGGCAAGGTAGCGACGGGTCTGGTCCAGGTCCAGTTGGATCGTGCGAACGATCCCCTCAGCGACCGCGTGGCTGCCCTTCGCCGTCTGCGGAAAGACCATGATGCCGTCGCGAACCTTGAAGCGGATCCGTGCGCCGCCTTCTTCGCGCATCTCAAACCAGCAGCCGGCCATCTGGCACACATCGAGGACCTCGCCCTCGACGCGGACGCGCTTGCCAGACCAAGCCTGCGGGTCGGCTTGGATCGTAGCGATCTTGGTGACCTCCACGATCTGTACGCCGCCACCGTAGACAGTGCCAGTCACGCCACCGGCGACCGCGCGGCCCTCGGCGATGGCCTGCTCTCCAGCTGAGAGGGTAGCGTCGGAGCCCGCCGTCGGATCGCACAGATGCGGGTCGTCCGTGGCGGCGGCCGCGGTCTCGGCCGTCGACTCCGGCGAGGGCGGTGGCGAGACCTTGTTGCACGCCGTCAGCGCTGTGGTAGCGGCGACCAGGCAGATCAGAATCGACCGCTGCGACTGCCAGTAAGCTTCCATGGCGGCTCTCTCCTCTCCGAGGTTGGCGCAGTCAACCGGCCGACCGGCCGACCGGCGGGGCGTCAGCGCGTGGCGCGGCGGGACCGAACGACGCGCGCGTCGGTTCACGGCGCGGAGCATCCCATTTCGAGCCCGCGCGATCAACGGATCAGGCGGCTCCGGAGCAGGCCGCGCCGAGGAGGCGAGGCGCAGGTGAACGCCGGGCCGTCCGACCGCGTCGGCGCCCACGCAAACACAACGACGCAAACGCAGGAAGGCTCGGATTCTTGCGCCGCGTCCTACGCGAGGGTACACGTGACGCTGGCACCAGTTGAGCGCCAAACGGGTGGTTGCGTGGCAAACCGTTCCGAAATCTTGCTTGAGCAGGTTGGTCAGCTCCCCGCGGAGTTGGATGACGCCATGACGGTCGCAGCGGCTCATGACCTGCTCGTCGACGGTGTCGGCGCGGACTTCGACTCCCAGACCCTGCACTATTACGTCGAGCAGGGGCTGCTTGACCCATCCTGGGAGTCGGCGAGCGGCCCGGCCTGGGCACCGCGCCACGTCCTGCAGTTGATGGCCGTGCGTGTCTTGCGTGCTGCCGGGCTGTTGCCCGCCGAGATCGCTGGCCTGGTCCGCGGTGTGGAGGACGAGCAGCTGGCGCAGCTCTGCGCAGAGCCCACCGAGGCGAGCAAGAAGGCCGCGGTGATGAGCAACTGGCTCAAGATGCTCGGCCGCGGGAAGAAGGCGCCCGCTCGCCACGATCAGACGTCGCTGCTGTATGGCAATGCCCCCGCGCGCCACTTTGCCCCTCCGCCGGTCGGACTCGACTCGACCGCTGTGCCGCCACCGCCACCGGTTCCGGCCGACGCCGCCGGCAAGGGCGACGACACCCGACGAGACAAGAAAGGCGACTCAGGCGTCACGATTCCGCTCAATCTGCCACGCGGCGGCGTCACGATGATCGGGCGCGGCGTCAAAGCAACGCCCGCCACGCCGACTGACCTTCCTGGCCTGCCCGAGGACTTGCCTGGCGCGGCCTGGCGACGCGGCGCCACCCGGCTGGAGAGGCCGGCATCGCTTTCCGGTGACGAGACCGAGGACGCGCAAGCCGCGTCGTCCTCCTCGGAAGTGGCGCCGCACGTCGAGACGAACGGCGCCTGGCGGGCGTACTCCCTCGCCGACGGGGTCGAGTTGAGGCTGCGGGGCCGGCCGGCGCCGGCTGCGCTCGCCGACGACGATCGCGCCGCGCTGCTCGCCGAAGTGATGCGACTGCTCGACGGCGCGGGTTGACCTGGGCGGCGGCCGTTCAGGTGGGCTCGCTGGCCATGCGCAGCACCTCGTCGAAGTGGGCGTGATCGACTGGTTGAATCGACAGCCGTTGTCCGCGCCGGGTCACCAGCATGCCGTCCAGGCGCTGGTTGGCCTTGAGCTCCGCCAGCGAGACCGTCCTCTCGAGGGCACGGATCCCACGAACCCGCACCATGAACCAACGCGGCGCTTCGGGGCTCGACTTCGGATCGTAGTAGCGCGACGCCGGGTCGAATTGAGTGGGGTCGGGTTGGGCGGACGAGGCGACCTCGGCAGCCCCAGCGACGTGAGGCGGGTCGCAGCGCGAGTGATAGAAGAGCACCTTGTCCCCCGGCGACATGTCGTCCCGGATGAAGTTGCGCGCCTGGTAGTTGCGGATGCCGTCCCAGATATCGGTCTGGTCTGGCGCGGCCATCAGGTCAGCGAAGCCGTACACATCCGGCTCGGTCTTCATCAGCCAGCAGCGGTCTGCCATCGTTTGCCCTCCAAAGCGGTGTCGTACTGCAGCGTG
This sequence comes from uncultured Myxococcales bacterium, assembly GCA_937915965.1. Classification (GTDB taxonomy): domain Bacteria; phylum Myxococcota_A; class UBA9042; order UBA9042; family UBA9042; genus CALGHC01. The sequence continues at coordinate 12,268 of CALGHC010000103.1, read as the reverse complement.
CGACAGCGTGTCGCCAATGGCCAGCGGTGGCTTCGACCGCGGCGATTCGCCAGCCGTTCCGCCGCCGCGGACTCGAGCGCCGCAGCGGGCCGAGTCGGCCGGCCCGTCACGGTCGGTTGCACGATCGCGGACCAGTGCGCATACTCCGCGCTCCCACCGCCAAGCCGGCGCCGCCAGCCAACATGTGTTTGATTTCAATGTATTGCAAGACAACACCAAGCCGGCCGCGCGCTACAATCGCCGCAATCGCCGCGTTTGCCCTGGCGATCGCCGGTTGTAGCGCCGGTGACGGCGTCGGCGCCGCCGACGCGTCCCAGACGAGCGACATCGCGCCGAAGGGAGACGTGAGCCCATGGTCAGGTCTGCCAGCCAAGCCCGCTTCGCTGATCTGCACGCCCTGCCACAGCTCGCCAAACTGCCGCAGCGAAGAAGACCCCGACGCCGTCTGCGTCGATCAGGGCGCGTCCGGCGCATTTTGTGGCGCGAGCTGCACAATCGACAGCGACTGCCCCAATGACGGCGTCGCCTACATCTGTGCCGAGGCGACGGCGATCGAGGGTCCCACCGTCAAGCAGTGCGTGCGCGCCGCCGAGAACGGTGCGGCGTTCGGACTGTGCCCCTGTTCGCCGTGGGCTGCGGCGCTGCTGCGCTCGACCTGGTGCAAGACCGTGAGTGGTTGCACCGGGGCGCGGTTCTGCACGGGTGGCGGTCTTGGCGACTGCGAGGGTCCCGTGGCCAGCGACGAGGTATGCAACGGTCAGGACGACGACTGCGACGGAGCAGTGGACGAGTTCACCTGCGACGACACCAACGTCTGCACGAACGACAGCTGCTCGGCCCACCAGGGCTGCATCCATGAGCCAACGGCCAGTGCGTGCAACGACGGCAGCCAATGCACCACACAGGACAGCTGCGTCGGTGGCCACTGTCTCGGTACGCAGCCGGTCTCGTGTGACGACGGCAACCCGTGCAGCGACGACTGGTGCGAACCGCTGAAGTCCTGTCAGCACGCCGACAACGCGGCGACCTGTGACGACGACGACCCCTGCACGACGGGTGATGGATGCGAGGCGGCCGCGTGCGTCGGTGGTCCCGAAGTGATCTGTGCGGACCTCGACCCCTGCACGATCGATAGTTGTGACCCCGACAGCGGATTGTGCGAACACGAGGTCGCAGTCGATGGCGCCGCCTGTGGCGACCAGCTGGTGTGTGCGGCCGGCGTCTGTGTCGCCCCCTGATCGGGGCCGAGGGCCACCATGAGCCTGGCGCCATTTGACGCGGCCCTGCTCTTCGCAGCAGCGATCGCGGCTGGTTTCGCCAACGTGGTCGCCGGCGGCGGCTCCCTGCTGACGATGCCGCTGCTGGTCCTGATCGGCCTACCCGAAGCGGTGGCCAATGGCAGCGTGCGGGTCGCCATCCTGGTCCAGAATCTCGCCGCCGTGGGCCGCTATCACCGCCGGGGTAGGCTCGACTGGACAGCCGCACGGCGACTCGCCGCGCCGACCGTCCTGGGCGGCATCGGCGGCGCCTGGCTCGCCAACCAGATCGACGACGCGAGCTTCCGCACAATCCTCGCCTGGGTCGTCGTCGCGGCCGCGCTGGTGGTCGCCCTGCCCTTTCAGCGCTGGCTGGGCCGGGCCCAAGCCAAGGGCGTTGCGCAGCCATCGCTGGTGTTGGTGTGGCCCGTGATGATCACCGTCGGCTGCTTCGGCGGCTTCGTTCAAGCGGGGGTCGGCTACGTCTTGTTGGCGGCGCTGACCCTGGTGATGGGCATCGGTCTGGTCGACGCCAACATCCTGAAGGTCGTGCTCGTGCTCGCCTACACGCCCTTCGCGATCGCGCTGTTCGCCGGTCACGGTCACATCGACGCGGTGGCGGCGGGGGTGCTGGCGGCGGGCCAGGCGATCGGCGCCTGGATCGGGGCCGGCGTGGTGATCCAGCGCGGCGCCCGGCTCATCCGCGCGGTACTGGTGGTCGCCGCGGTCGCGTCGGCGTTGGCGCTGCTCGGCGTGTTTCGAAGGTAACGCGGGCGGCGGTCCGGGACGGCCTCAAGATGCGAAATCCGGCGCTCACCCGGCTCTATTCGACTTGCTGTAATTGTACAATTGTCAATGCCTGACACCTGCCGGCAACATCGCGCGCCATGCACCTCGCCGCCCGTATCCTCGCGACCGCCAGCGCTCTCCTGGGCCGCGCCGTCGACACCGCCACCGTCGCGAAGATCGCCATGCCGGAACGCAGCGCCGCCGACGTCGAGGCCCGCACCGGCATCGCATCACGCTACTGGGTCGAGCCAGGAACGACGATGGCCAGCCAGGGGGCGGTCGCGGTACAGCGCGCCCTCGAGGATGCGGGTCTGGTGGCGGCAGACCTGCGGCGCATCATCTTCACCAACTCCACCGGTGGCGACTACCTGATGCCGGCCACCGCGAACGCCCTCGCCGACGCGCTCGGCGTCGCCGATACCTGCGACTGCTTCGACGTCAACAACGCTTGTGTCGGCTTCCTGACCTCGATCGACATCGCTGCGCGTTCGGTGGTCACCGGCCTGGGCCCCGTCGCAGTAGTCAGCTCGGAGATCGGCTCGTACCACATTCGTGCAGATGATCCGCGACCCTACGTGGTCTTCGGCGACGCGGCAGCGGCGGCCATCATCGGCGCCGCGCGCCCCGATGGCGACGAGGGAATCATCGGGTCGAGTTTCGGTAACCACGGCGCCCTGCGTGATACCGTTTGGATGGGCCACGCTGGCCGAACGGGCGGCCACGGCAAGGACGAGACGATCCGATTCCACAAGTCGAACCGGGACATCACCGCGATCGCCATCGATGGATTGGAGCGCAGCGCCCGACAGGTCTTTGCGCAGAGCGGTCTTGGCTGGCAGGACGTCGACTGGGTTGTACCCCACCAGCCGAACGGGTCGATGCTCGCGCAGATAGTCGATCACTTCGGGATCGCGCCGACAAAGGTGGTCCCAGTGGTCCACGAGATTGGCAACGTCGGGTCGTGCTCGACGGCGGTGGGACTCGACCGCCTTCTGCGCACGCGGGACGTGCGCCCCGGTCACATCATCCTCCTCATCGGCGTCGGCGCGGGCCTCTCCTACGGCGCGCTGCTGTACCGGGTCGGCCAGTGATGCGCAGCCAGCGCCATCCGGGCAGCGGGGGCACCCCCGCGAGCGTTCGCGCGTGGCTGCGCCTCTGGCGGCTGTCTGCCCTGTGGCACCGCTACACCGTCGAGGGGCTGGACCACATCATCGATGGGGGGCCCAAGCTCATCGTCGGATACCACGGCCGCCTGCTTGCCTGGGATCTTTGCATCCTCACGACGATCCTGCACGATCGGCTCGGCTACCTGCCGCACGGCGTCGTGCACGGTGCGTTCGCGGCCGGTCCGGTAGGCCGGGTGGTCGACGAGCTCGGGTTCGTCACCAGCGATGGCCCGAAGATGGCCGACGCCGTCGCCCGCGGCGAACACCTGCTGGTCGCGCCAGGCGGCGACCGCGAGGCGTGCCGCAGCCACAGGGACCGCTACCGGGTCGACTGGGGCGAGCGGCACGGCTATCTGCGCCTCGCCATCCGGCACCGCCTGCCCATCGTGCCGGTGGCTGCGTCGGGGGTCGACGACACCTACATTGGTCTGCACAATGGACACGCCCTCGGGCGGCGCCTGGCGATGCCCGGGCGCTTGCCTGTTTGGCTGGCGTTCGGGCCGCTGGGTCTGTGCCCATTTTCGCCACCATTTCCCGCGCGCATCCATCAGATCGTCGGCGAACCGATCGACCTGTGGGAACATGGCGCGCCGTCAGCGGATGACCGCGATACACTGGAACGACTCCACAGCCGCGTGACCGAAGCCGTCCAAGCGTTGCTCGACCGGGCAACGGCGACCGCGGCATTGGGACGACAGAGCACAGAGCACTGGGTCGAAAGAGCACCGGGTCGAAAGAGCACCGGGTCGAAAGAGCACCGGGTCGAAAGAGCGCCGGGTCAAAGGAGCACCGGATCACGGGTCAAAGGAGCACCGGATCAAAAGAACGCTGCGCGCCACGATGAGCGTTACCGCGACGCTAGGGTTCATCCGCGGTGACCGTCGGGCATCGAAACGAGAGGCAGGGAGACTGAATGAGCGAGCGATGGGCCGTTGTGTTGGGAGTGTCGTCGGGCAATGGCTTGGAGATCGCTCGGGCGGTCGCGCGAGACCCCGGCTTGTCGATCTTCGGTGCCCACCGGGGCAACTTCCCCGAGCAAGCCGACGAGCTGGTCACCGAGGTCGAGGGCCGCGGCAGGCGAGGGGTCCTGCATGTCGGCGACGTGGGCACATGGGCAGGCGTCCAGGCGGGCGTCGATGCGCTAGCTGACGTGGTTGCGCCACGCAGCGTCGCCCTCTTCGTCCACTCGATCGCCAACGCCTCGCTCGGGCGCTTTGTGGTCGGCGGCGACGGCCCGTTCCGACCATTCATCGAGCGGAACTTCCACAAGACCTTGGATTCAATGGCCAACAGCTTCTGCTGGTGGGCCCAGGCGCTGTACGAGCGGGATCTTCTCGCCCCAGGCTCACGTCTGCTCGGCCTGACCAACCCGATCGCCGACTCCATGATCAATAATTTCGGACTGATCACAGCAGCCAAAGCGGCCCTGGAGGTCTATGTCCGCCACCTGGCGTGGGAGATGGGGTCGCAGGGCCACCGTATCAACCTGCTCAACTTCGGCACCGTCGACACCCCCGCGGTCAAGCGCGCCTTCACGCCTGAGCGCTGGGAACGTTTTCGGCGGGTCGTCGAGCGCGCCATCCCGGCGGGGCGGATGCTGACGACCGTGGAGGTCGGCGCCTTCGTCTCCAAGCTCATGGCCGAGGAGGCAGGCTGGATAAATGGCGCCGTCATCGATTTCACCGGCGGTCAGTCGCAGAGCCTGCTGGATGCCCTGCTGTACGACGACTGGCGCACCGAGGACGATGAGGCTGCCGTGCGCCGCTCCCAGGCCACGCCGACCCCGCATGAGACGACCGCCACGGCCCACGCCGTGCCCAATGCCCCCAAGGAAGACTCATGAGCAACGCCATCCCCGACCTGCTAACGCCCACCGCGCTCAAGGCGCTGCGCGCCGCCTACAGTCGCGCCATCATGAATCAGGTCGCGACGACCGTGGTCGCCTCCCCCTACGCGCCGAGCAAGGCGTTCGTCGGCTTCGCGGGCGACCGCTACTACCAAGGCGAGCCGAGCGCCACGGTCACGTCGCCGGCCGACCGCGAGCGGGTACTGATCGGCATTTTCGCCAGCGGCAGACGCCCTTCGTTTGCCCTCGCCGTGCACATCTACTGGGGCCTCATGGAGGGGCTGAGCGTAGACGCGGTCGCCGACACGTTGCTGCTGGCGGGGACGTATGGCGGCCTGGACGTCATGAGTGACAGCTTCTTCACCTGCTCAGAGACGTTGCGCTTGTTGCAACGCTTCGCCGACGAGGGCGGCGCCGCGACGAACTCCGGAGTGTTGCTGCAGAAGCTCGTCGCCGCTTTCAGAGCGACGCCGTCGCAAATTGCGTGAGCCGGCCAGCGCCCAATCGGCCGCGGCGACTCAGACCAGCGCGGGCGTGCGGAACGTCAGGCAGTAGTAGAACCGGCCAACTTGCTCGTCGATGACCTCCGACGCGTCCGCGGGGACGTGCTCGCGCGGTGCGTGTGGGTCCTTGTCATAGAAGGTGACCAGATCAAACCACAAGCGCGGCCACCAGCCGTGGCTGCGCGTCGGGTCGAGTTGCTCGTCGACGACGACGACCGGAGTATCGGGTCGCGCAACCCTGGCCATCTCGGCCATCGCCTTGCCGGGATCGTGGAAGCCACCGATCCCGCCGACGTGAAAGACCCGGTCGAAGGACTGGTCGGCGAACGGCAGGGCGTGGGCGTCCCCCTGGACGAGGCGAACATCGTCGATACCGCGCCGGCGCAGGCGGCGGCCGCAGATTCGAAGCATTCCGGTGGCCAGATCCAAGCCCCAGTACTCAAGGGGGATCCCGGCGGGCAAGGCAGCGTGGACAAGCTCGACGTTGACCCCGGTGCCAATGCTGACCTCAAGAATGCGCAGCGGCTCCCCGCACGCCGATGGCTGCAGCGCGCTGAGTTCCATGCGGCGGATGTAGCCGGCGCGCATGGCGGACTCGCTGCCTTCGAGTTGCCAGATCGGCAGCAAATAGCGGACCGCAGGATCGTGGAGCTGAGGAACCCAATCGTAGAAGAGTCGCATCAGGCGGTCTGTTCCCTGAATCTGGTCGTCGCGATACAGCGCCGGCCGGCCGTCGCGCGCCGACCAGCGCGACGCGCAGCCATCACACGCCACTGGACCGCTGCCGACGGTTTGGGCAGGCGATCCCGCAGTGCGTCCCAGCCACCGCAGTGGGGCCCGGCACTGCGGACAGCGCATCCACTGTAGATCGCAAATCAGCAAGGACAAACTCCCAACAGCCGCGCCCGACGAAGAGCCGGTCGATTGCGCGGGCGCACGCCCAAGGTCAGCTCAGGGCCGCCAGGCCGCCCGCGCTTGATCCAGGTCCCACTCGGCCCCCATCGCGTCGAGCATGCTGCACGCGCGACGCAGGTGATCGTGGTGCTCAGCGCTGCCAGGCGGCATGTGGCGGCCGATCTCGCGCAGCGCGAGTGCCCGCTCGTAGGGCATTCCCGACGCCTCGGACACTGCGAGGCAGCGCGCCCAGGTCGCCTGGGCGACGTCGTGTCGACCGTCAAGCCACTGGCACAGGCCGGTCCACAGCAGGCCGTGCGGCTTGCCGAAGGGAAACGTCGAACCGAAACGGCGCATCGCCTTGCAGGCCCGCCGCGAGGCCTTGGCCAGCTCGGCCTGTTCGCGCGCCGAGGCCCGGGCGCGCTCGCGCAAACCGAGGTAGGTCTCGGCCAAGGCTGCGTGACTCTGCTGGGTCCAATAGGCGACCGGTCGCTGCTCGGCCAGCGGCAGGGCCCGGTCGGCCACGCGGCGCGCCTCCGCGAGTTGACCGAGACGCAGGTGGGCGAGCGAGAGCAGCCCAAGCGCCCACAGGACCTCGGAGTGCGAGGCCTTGGTCTCGACCCAAGCCATCGCTTCTTCGATCTGTTTGAGCGCTTCTTTTGCGCGCCCGAGTCGAAGCAGCGCGCCGGCCATACCGAGAAGGCTCCAGCCCTGGATCTGTTCGTTGCTGCTGTAACGCGCCGACACCCGCAGCTGCTCCATCAGCGGCGGCATCTCGCGGAAGCGGCCCGCGTAGAAAAGGGTGATGCCAAGGACACCGATCGCCTCTTCGCGACCCCGACGGTCACCGAACTCGCGGGCGATTTCAGCGGAGCGGCGCAAGCGCTGCTCGGCGGTCGGCCAGTCGCATACGTACATCCCGTAGATCGCGACGCGAGAGAGCACGTAGGCGAGCGCCGCGGTGTTGCCGGCGGCCTCGGTCACCTCAAGAGCCCGCTCGGCCCAGACCCGGCAGATCCGGTGCAAGGGCACGGTACCCAGCACAACGGCGAGGATCGCGTAGGCGCGGCCGAGCTCGGCAGACGGTCCAACGGGCTCGGCGATGTTCAGTTCGCGCAAGCCGCTGTCGAGGCAACCGAGCGCGTCCTCGGCGTAGATGTGGATCTCAGTGAGGCGATTGAGCACGCGGGTCGCCTGCAGCCGCCGCTCGCGTTGTGCGTCTTCCTTGCTGCCTGACCAACGAGGCAAGATCCGCTGCAGCACCCGTCTGCCGATCTGACCAAGCAGACCCGCAAGGGTGCCGATCACGGTGGACGGAACCGGGAAGCCCAGCAAACGCATGGCCCGGCGTCCGTGATGTTGGCATTCCGCCAGGTTGCCCAGGCGGAACCATGCCTCGGCGAGATGGCGCTCCCAGCTCGCGTAGCGCGCCTCGGTGGCGCCGACCGGGTGTTCGGCGTCCAGCGCGAAGGCCCGCTGGAACATCTCGATCGCCTCGCGATTCGCGTAATGCTCGATGGCCTGCTCGCCGGCGTGCTCAAGGTAGTCGACCGCGCGGGTCCAGTTCTCGGCCCGCTGCCAGTGGTGGGCCAGCAACGGATAGTGGCGCTCGATGTCGTCGGCGACATGACCCTCGTACCACTCCGCGACGGCGCGATGTAGTCCGCGGCGTTGGGAGAAGAGCATGAGCCCGTAGACGGCTTCCTGGGCGAGGATGTGCTTGAAGAGATAGTGCAGATGGGCCGCGTTGGTGTCGGCACGCAGCATGTCGACATCAACGAGGGCGGGCAGCATGGTCGCCACGCCCGCGCGATCGATCTCGACGGGAAAGACGTCGCGCACGATCTGCACCGCGAACAGCCTCCCCACAACGCTCGCCACCTTCAGGAGCAACTGCTCTTTGGTGCTCAAGCGATCGATACGGCTCACAACCAACCCCTCGACCGTAGCGGGGAGGCGGGTGCGCGACAGCTCCTCGGCCGAGACCGCCAGACGGCACTCGTCGCCGTCGACGGCCAGGCAGCCGGTGTCACGCAGCACATACGCGAGCTCTTCAATGAAGAGGGCGTTGCCGCCGGCCCGTTCGTGGATGAGCCGCGCCACCGTGGGAGGCAGCTCCTTGACGCCGAGGCGCTGACAGACGAGCAAGCCGGTGTCCTGTCGAGACAACCCCTCAAGGCGCTGGATATGGACCTTCTCTTCGGCAAGCAGCTCAATGAATTCAGGAGGTGTCGGCTCGGGCATCGGCCGCGTCGCGACGACAAGCATCAGCGGTTTCACATCGAGATGAACGGTCTTGAGCAGGGCCCAGGAGCCCGAATCGAGCCAGTGCGCATCTTCCAGAATGATCAGCGTCGGCTGTTCAAGCGCCGCGGACGCGAGCAGGCCCGCGATCAGCGCGTTGGTCTTCGTCGCGCGCGACTCACCGAGCATCTGCCGGGTCAGATCGTTGTCCTCCAGGTCGAGGGGCAGGACCGCCTCGAGCAGGGGCTCAAGCGGCACCAACTCGGGAGAGCGCCCGAGGCGGTCGCGCACACGGGCGAGCCTCTCGTCTCGATCCTCAAGACCCTCGATGTCGAAGATCTGCTCCATCACGTCGAACCAGGCGTGATAGGGAGTCGAGCGCTCGAGGGTGTTGCTTGCGCCTGTGAGGGTCCGCACGCCCAGGGCAGCGGCCTGCTGGTGCAGCTCGCCCAGCAACCTCGATTTGCCAATGCCGGCCTCGCCTACGATGACGACGGTGCTCCCGGCTTGACTGCGAACGAGCCCCTGAACTCGCTCGGAGAGCGCCGCTCGTTCGGTGTGGCGCGCGACCATCGCTGTCTGCGGACGGACGGAAGCGATCGCCTCGCCGGTGGGCTCGTAGACGGGGACCGGCTCAAGGCGTCCCTTGACCAGCCGCGAGCCGAGGGAGAGGAAGCCGTGCTGATTGCGGCACAACCCCCACGTCATCCCGTCGCAGACGATGCCCTCGTCGGCGGCCTCCATCAGGCGGGCCGCGAGGTTTACCGCGCTGCCAATCACCGTGTATTCACTGCGCAATTGGTTGCCGATCGTGCCGCAAAAGACCTGTCCTGTCGCGATGCCGATGGAGACCGACGCGCCATGCCGCAACATCGCGGCCTGAATGCCGAGCGCGGCCGAAACGGCGCGAGCTGGGTCGTCTTCGTGCGACAGGGGAGGCAGCCCGAAGGCCGCGACAAGGAAGGCGCCCTTCTCGTCGATGCTGATCTTGTCGATGCTGCCGTCGTGGCGATACACGGCGTGCTGGATCTCCGAGACGACTGACTGCAACCGAAGGACGTCGGCGTCCTCGGTGTCATTGACCGGAAGCGTGACGAAGATCGCCGAGATCCGCCGAAGCTCGCCGATCCAGTCGCTCTGGCCCGCAGCGAGGCGCGACAGAATCACGCCCGGCAGCCACGAACGCAGCGCCGGCAGCGACTCGATGGGCAGGGTCGGACGATGAACTGGCCGACCACGCAGGCCATGTGGGCCGTGCTCGATGCGGGTCGCAGCGCCATCGCCCACACCGCGACCGACGAAGTCGGCGCCGAGCAGCTCGGCGGTGAGTGGCGACGCGACGACGTCACCCGGTTCTGTGAATGGTTTGACCTCGCGGATCTGCTGAAACGGCGGCCCGACGAGCAGCGTCTCCCAACGTTCGAGGACGCCCCCCAGGTAGTGTACTGAGATGTCCCCCGAGCCCAGGCAGAGCCGCAGGGAGAGGTAGACGTCTTCACCGACAGCGTAGTCCGAGAGCCTGCGCTGGACCTCCAGCGAACACGACGCGGCGGCGCGAGCGCAGTCGGCAAGGGACTGCTGCTCGGCTGGCCAGAGTGCGAGGAGGGCGTCACCTGCGAACTTGACGATGTCTCCGCCGCTGCCCTGCACGAGGTCGATGAGTTGGCTGAAATAGGTGTTCAGGCAACGGCTGATCGCCTCGGCACCCTCGGGGCCGAGGGCGGACAGACGCTCGGCGAGCGCGCTGAAACCGGAGATGTCGGCGAAGAGCAACGTCCCCCGCATGTGCTCGACGACGGGGGTACCGCTGGCCAGCGGCTCGCGCTCAAGGCGCCGCAGCAACAAGGCCGGAACGTAGCGAGCAAGGGATTGCGTCGATGTGGGCTGCATGTTGCCGAAACGGGGTGCGCAGGCGTGAGGGTGCGGAGCGTAGACCGGCCGTTCGCTCGGGGCAATTGAGGTCCAGAACGGATTCGATCTGCCCACATGTGAACCGATCGACTGTCAAGACGCAACCGGTTTTGTCCCCGGCCACTGCACTGGCCAGGCCCCACCGGTCGCGTCAAATCTCGCGGTCCGCTTGAATCTGTGGGGTGTTCGGCCGCGCGATGTGGTCACGCCATTCGCTTGCGTGCACAATATGGTCTCTCCTGCCAGCGGTCAGCTGAGCGCGCGTCGGCGGCCCATATCGAGGCGATACCGTCCGGACAAGTGGCCACGGCCGTGTCGCGGTGGCCGCCCGAGGAAGCAACCGACGGCGAGCGAGTCGAGTCGCCGCGATCGAAGCCAACACCGAAGCCAACACCGAAGCCAACACCGAAGCCAACACCGAAGCCAACACCGAAGCAACACCGAAGCCAACATCGAAGCCAACATGGGAACAGGCATGAAACATGGAGTCGCACCGTCCCGCGAGGCGTTGAACGCCGAGGGCTACGATTGGCTCTTCGAGTCGACCTTCTTCTGCCACCTCGACGTCGCCACCCAGGATCGAGTGCTCGCCAGCTCGCGCTGGCGCCACGAGCCACGCGGCGCGGTCCTGATTGAGGCTGGCGGTGCCGTCACCGGCGTTGATCTGATTGTCCGCGGCGAGGCGCAGGTCGTCCAACGTGACGGCGCGAGGGGCGAGCGGACCATCGCGCGTTTGGCTCCCGGCCACCTGATCGGCGAACGCTCTATCTTTTGGGGGCTACCGACGATCGCGGAGGTCCGCGCGATGAGCCCCTACTCGGCGCTCCACTTGCCCGCCGACGACTTCCGCGCGCTGCTCGCCGAATCCGCCGATTTTAGCGGGTATGTTCGGGATCTCGTGGAGTTGCGCGAACGAAGCGGCCTCCTCGTTGACCTGCTGCTGCGCAACCCGTTCCTGCGGTCGTTAGGCCGCGACGATGTCGACCGGTTCGTCCAGGCCGGCCGGGTGATCCGCGTCGCCGCTGGCGAGTCGGTGGTGCGGACTGGCGAGCAAACCCGGGACGTCTACGTGGTCATCAGCGGACGGGTCGGTGTGTTCACACGAACTGGCGGCGAGGACGGCCGCGAGATGGTGGCGAGCAAGGGGCCCGGCTGGATGTTCGGCCACGCTGCGGCGCTGCTCGAGGTGCGGCGAACAGCCGATATCGACGCCATCGAGACGACAGAGTTGCTGCGGGTTGAGCCAAAGGCGATGATGTCGATCGTCGCGCGCAACCCCAACCTGCGCCGCCAACTCTATCAGCAGCTAGCGGCTAGCGGCCTGCGGATCGACCGGGCCCGACAGGCCGAATCGAGCCGTCCCGCGCTGATCTCGGTGTACGGCACCCGGCCGGGCATGGGCACGACGTCAATCGCCTACGGGCTAGCTGGCGCGTTGCGACCCAGCGGGCGGGTGGTCCTGGTCGACCTCGATGGCGCTACGAGCAGCAAGCGCCTCGGCCTGCGCGTCGATGACATCTCATTCGGCCAGATCGACGGCAAATCCCTGGCAGTGCGCGAGGGCTGGGGAATGCAGGTCGTGTGGCCCGCCGACAAGGCCAACGCGGTCGCGTTCGTGCAGGCGATCCGCGACGAACTCGAGCCGGGTTCGTTCCTGCT
>CALGHC010000102.1 GCA_937915965.1 uncultured Myxococcales bacterium | reverse complement strand
ATCTCGGCGGGCGCCTTGCCGAAGTGCTTGCGTACCAGCGCGGCGGTCGCGGCCTGGGGGCGCCGGTAGCCGAACACCAGCGAGCGCAGCCGCTCGAAGCCACCGACCTGCTCGAGGTACTCGACGATCAACATCGCTTGATAGTAAGCGTCGCCGATATCCTGCATGTTGCGCGCCTGGCTGAAAGCGAGGTTGAAGTGCTCGAGGCGCGCGAGGCGGCCGGCCTTCATGCGGTCGTAGGCCCGTCGGTCCATGCGCATGCGCCAACGCGGGTCGGCCCATGCCGACTCCATCATCGCCAGGCCCTCGGTGAGCCAGCGAGGAACGCGGCCGTCGGTCGCCTGAATGTGAAAGACGTGCGCAAGCTCGTGGTGGAGCACCATCTTCCAGTTGAAGGGCGCCTCGACCGGCGAACGCGAGGTGATCAGGTGACCGAAGCAGACGGCGTGGGCGCCAAGCTGCGGCAGACCCACCGTGCGCACCGCGAACTGCTCAACCGTCGGGAAGATCTCGACCCGCAATGGCTGATTCGCGGGACCGCCATAGCGCTTCGCGAGCGCGGCCTCGCTTGACTGCAGAAACGGCAACACGCTGCGCTCGTAGGGCTTGCGCCGGCTGCGGTGCACGCGCAGCTCCACGGCCCGACCGGGCAGGGTCACCATGCCCTGCAACACGCCATCGTAGAGCACGTCGAGCTGGTTGGCGGTGCGCACGTCGTAGGGGTCGTTGTCGCTCGAGAGTTCGAGGTGCTCGCGGGCACGCTTGTCATCGGCCATGCGGGCGAGGGCCATGCCCATCGCAGCGTGGGCTTGCCAGAGATCCGGGTCACGTTTCAGGGCTTTGCTCAGCAACTCAAGCACTTCGCGGTATCGATGGGCCATCTCGAGGTAGCGCGCCGCGACGAGGTACACCCGCCCATCGCGCTCATTGAGACGACCCGTGCGCTGCTCTACCTTGGCGAAACACGGCCGATCATCGGCGAGCAAACAGGCGGCCCCCAGCGCGTGGAGGGCCTCGGTCGTATCGGCACCGACCGCGAGCGCTCGCTGGGCGAAGGCGCGTGCAGCCGCCGGATCTTCGTCAAATAGGGCCACCTCGGCGCGCAGGGCCAACGCTTGAGCGTCGCGGGGGTTGGCTTTGACCAGGGCGTCCAGACGGGAGCGAGCCTGGCGCACGTCGTGATCGGAATCGAGATCGATGCGCGCCATACCGAGCTGCGCTTCGGGGTGGGTTGGATCGATCGCCAGAACGCGGCGGAACGCCTTGTCGGCGTCGCGGTAGTTGTACTTGTCGAGGAAAAGGCGCCCCCAGACGAGCTCGACCAGGAGCCGCTCGGCATCCGTGGCGACCTGCTGGGAAGCGTCCGCAAACACGTCGTTCGCGTCACGAAAGTAGCCGTTGAGCCACAGCGACCGTCCCACGGCGACCCGCTCGGCGACGGCACGCAGCTCGCCGCGCTGATAGCGATCGGCGATCGGATCGAGGAGCCGGTGCGCCTCGGCGGGTCGGCCCGAGTCCATCAACACCCGGCCGAAAGCGACCCGAACGGCGACATCGCGCGGCCACTTCTTGGCGGCACGACCGAGCAGCTTCAGAGCCTTGCGCGAACTTCCCGCGCGCCGCTCGAGGTCCGCACGTGCCAGGACACAATCAGGGTCAGCGGGACAGGCGTCCAGCGCGACCATCGCCTCCTGGTAGCGCCCCAGCCTGCTCAGCGCCGCGGCGTAGACCCGGGTCTCGGCGGCCGTGCGCACGGCACCGGCCTTGCGCGCGCCATTTGCGGCGGCCGTCTTGATGGCTTTGGCGTCAAGCAGCTCGATGACCGGCAGCGGTCGGCCGTGCAACAAAGCGTCGCTCGCCTCGCGCAGCCGGGGCGTCACATCGGCCATCTCGGCGATGGTTGCGGCCCGCGCCGATGCGGCAATGAAAGGGGCCGTGGCCGCCAAGATGCAGGCGAGGAGAACGGTCCGATGCCGGTGTGGCCGTCGACTCACAATCCCTTGACGATCTTCCAGGCGCCTTCCTCGCGCACGAACTCCATGCGGTTCGCCTCGGTCCAGGTCTTGTACGCGTCGCGGCCGCCTTCGGTGAGCAGGACCCGGCCCTGGTACTCGTAGTCGGCCGTGGCCTGGTCGAGCTCGACATCGACCGCGATGAGCCGCAGCTTGAACTGCAACTTCTTGACGTTGTCACGCAGCTTCAACAGCACGTCGCTGTGCAGCTTGTCGACTCCGTAGTCGTCGATGTCGGTGTCAGTCGTACCGCCGTTCTCGTGGTACCGCTGCGAGACGAGGCCTTTGATCGCGTCGATGTCTCGATCTTCCATCGCCTGATGGTAAGCCTTGAGCACCGCGAAGATCTCCTTGTTCTCCGCGGTCGCAGGCACCTTCTCGGAGTGGTCAAGGTAGCCGGGCCCGCAACCGCCGACCAGACCGGCCGAGGCGATCAGCAAGACAAACCCGGGCAGGAAGCGCGCGATCAGGCGGTGAGAATGGCGTCCGGAGCCTGTCCGAGGCGCCGCGCGCAGACATGAGAAACAATCAGTCATCCGTGTGCCTCGTCCAGTGCTGGCTTCGATTGCGGGCGCGAACCTGGGTCCGTCGGCGACCCGCGCGCCAGATCGCTTTGTTGTCGACTACAACGGCGCCGGCGTCCACCTTTTCGGTCGACCGGCAGCGCCCTTTGCGGTCCGCCGAGAGCCGCACCCTGCGGTCCGCCGAGAGCCGCCCGTGGGTTCGCCGACAGCTCCTGGCGTCAACGCCGCTGGAGGCCAAGCTTATTCCCTTCTGCGGCCGCGTCCAAGCCCGGCACGACCGCGGCGGGCGCGATGGAGGCCGCGCCCTGGTCTGGCCCGAGGTCCATGTCGATGAGGCGCCAAGGCGCCACGTCAAAGTGGAAATGGTTGTCATGCCCGGGGTAGCCGGGGCCGAGTAGCACGCGGAAGATGTCGCGACGTGCGATCAGCCGCCGAGCCAGGGTGTGCAGGAAGCGCGCGTGCACGGCTCCCGCAGGGTCTGTGGAGCGCCAATGGCGCAGAACGCTCACATGGAAAGGACGGCGCAGGACAGCGGGCAGGCCGGCGGGTAGCGACTCAGCGCGGGCGGCCCGAGCGAACTGGAAACCTGCGATGTCGATGCCGTTGCCAAGCCCATGCTCGCTGATCAGGGTCGGCCAGCCGCCAATACGCCGGCAGTTGTAGGTTCCGATGTGGCGAATCCTGCGTGGCGCCCGCCCATAGATCTCGCGCGCCACGTCGGCGACGACCTGCTCGAAGCGCCCGAGGCGCTCGCGAAAGTACGGATTGACCCGAACGGCGCTGTGGTAGCGCAGCGCGCTGCCAGGGTAACGAACCAACGGTACGGTGGGACAACGGAAGCTGCCTCGACCGGGCACCTGACGCTCAACCGTATCGAGCGGGTAGGTGTCGTCCAGAGTCTCGGCGGGCACGGTGACCGCGCTCGGCGGGTCGCTCAAGGCGGGCGAGCTGGCCAGCAACAACACAGCACAGAGCCCGGCCGACGCCCTGTATGCCCGCCGACGGGGACCGCAGAACGTTGGCTGGTTTCGGGCAGATACACGCATTGGGACCTCCTCGGTGGTGGACCTCAAGGAACGTAGCTCCCGTGGCAAACCAGTTCCCGTTGCAGACCAGTTCCAGTGGCAGACCAGTTCCCGTGGCAGACCAGTTCCCGTGGCAGACCCGGTTCCCGTGGCAAACGCGATTGCCGTGGTCCCGCCATGTGGACGCGCGATGTGCGGCCGGCGGTTCAAGTAGGTGTGTGCAGATTGCGCAGATCGCGCTCGGCTCAGGGCGCCGAGCGGACCTCGACGTGCCCGTAGCGCGACAGCAGCTCGCCTTGCAATGGCGACCAGGAGCCCAGCGCGAGACGCTCGCTGCCACGGGAGGTGCCAGGCGCGAGGGTCAGGTCTTGGCGGCTGTATTCGATCCACGGGCCATCCCAGCCCTGCCTCTGCAGCCGTGTGACCTGTACCGGCCTGCCGGTCGCGTCGCGGCTGTAGCGGTTCTGCCAGACGGCTCGCCACTCGCGGGCGCCGTTTTGCCAGGAGTCGAAGAGCTCAACGGTCATCTCGAGATCGCCGGCCGCGTCGAAGTCGAAGCGGCGAATCTGCTGTGCCTGCCACTGGTCGCCGCTCTGCCAGCCTGTCTCGATCTGAGCGAGGCGGCCGCCGTCATCGTAGACCCAACGTTCCGGCTGGTTGTTCGAATACCAGGTCTCGCCGCTGGCATACTCGAAGCGCCTGCCGATGACGCGGCCATCCGCGTGCCAATCGATGGTCACGCGTGACTTCGCTTGCCACGCTCCGTCGCTGTCGGGCAACTGACGCGTCACCGCGACCGTCCGGCCAGCCTGGTCGTAGTCGAGCGCATAGCGTTCGTCGGGGCGCCAATCGCCGGCACCGTCAGGCACCTGGCTTCCGTACTCAAGGAGACGGTCCCCCTGCCAGGTCCACGTCAACCGGGCGCTGTCCCGCCAGGTGCCACCGACCTCGACGACGTAATCGAGCCGCAGCGGGTGACCCTTTGCGCCATACTGCCAGGTCAGGCGAGCGTCCGGCTCCATGCCCCCGCCGTCGACCAACTGGTTGCGCTGGCTGTGGCTTGGCAGTCCCGCCGAGTCGTATGCGAACGTCTCAGTGGCAATCACGATGGCGGTGTCCTGGCTGAAGACGGAGGACGCTATCTCGCTGACTGCGTAATCGAAACGGCCCGCCAGAGCCCCGTCGTCGGTTGCGTCGGCGCAGGCCAGGGGTGCACACAGAAGAATCATCCAGGCGGCAGACGGCACGCAGCGCTCGGGCCGCAGGCGCAACTTCGAGCCGAGCTCGCGGTTGCGCGTATCAGATCGACGCATGGGGCCTCCGCGGCAGCGGCGATAGACCGCCGCCAGATCGACCGCATCATCCACCGGTGGAACTCCACAGGGCAAGCCGAGCAAGCCGAGCAAGCCGGGCAAGCCGGCCAAGCCGGGCAAACCGGGCAAACCGGGCAAACCGGGCAAACCGGGCAAGCCGGGCAAGCCGGGCAAGCCGGCCAAGCCGGCCAAGCCGGGCAAGCCGGCCAAGCCGGCCAAGCCGGGCAAGCCGGGCCCGTCAAAGGACTGCCTCACGGGTGCCCGTTCAGTCGCATGGACGCTGAGACCGCCGCCAGCTACCATCCCCCGGCCCTCACGGGAGCCCGCAAACGTGTCTGAACCCGCGCCCGAAACCAACGCCCAGTCCACCCGTCGGGCGCTCGCGACGCTCGCCTTGCTGTCTGCGAGTGGTCTCTTTCTGGAGCTCGCCCTGATCCGGCTGGTGCCAGGCAGCGTTCGCGTCGTGGGCTATTTCACCAACCTCATTCTCATCGCGGCGTTCCTCGGTCTGGGGGCCGGCGCGTTGCTGTCGCGATTCGAGGCGGCGATCTTTCGCTGGTGGCCTGCGGCCTTGCTCGGTCTGATCGCGGCCACGCTCATCTTGGGCTCTGCGCAGACGGTGGACCCGGCTGGCGAGCACATCTGGTCGGGAGAAGCGCCGCACATCGGCGGCCAGGCCGTCGGCTGGCTGGCGGGATTGACGCCGTGGCTCAAGACGGTGACGACCGCCCTGGCGGGGACAAGCTTCTACGTCGTGATCACCGTCCTCTTTGTTGGAACCGCGATCTTCTTCACCTTGCTCGGTCATCGAATCGGCCGACTCTTTGAGCACTTGCCGCCACTGCGCGCTTACGGCGCCGACCTGCTCGGCAGCATCGCCGGTGTGATCGCTTTCACGCTGTGCGCGCAGTTGTCGACGCCGCCGGTCGTGTGGCTCGCGCTGGGTTGCGCGGCGCTCGCGCTGGTCACGCCGTGGCGGGGGGCGGCCGGCGTGGCCCGCGCGGTCGCGGTCGCGCTGGTCCTGATCCTGGTCGCTGCAGCCGGTGCGCCCTACGTTTGGTCGCCCTACTACAAGATCGAGGTCAGCCCGGTCACAACCACGAACGAGAACGGCGGCGAAGAGGCACAGCCGCTCGGGTGGCGCGTCCGCGTCAACAACGATTACCACCAGATGGCCCTCGATCTGAGCGACGCGCCGACGCGCCTCGACGACGCCGATCCTGCGCTGGCCTCGCCCGCCGAGGGTCGCCAGGCGTTCCTCGCTGGCTGGCGGCGGCTGTACGACCTGCCCTACGCCGGCCACGAGGCCGGCCGCGTACTCGTCGTCGGCGCCGGCACCGGCAATGACGTTCAGGCGGCCCTGCGCAACGGCGCGACCTCGGTCACGGCGGTGGAGATCGACCCGGGCATCTTGGCGCTGGGAAGAAGCCTGCACCCCGAACGGCCTTACGACGACCCGCGCGTGACGGTCGTGATCGATGACGCTCGGTCTTTCCTCGCCCACATCGCCGAGGACGCGGGCACCGACCCGAGCACCACGGCGGCGCGGTTCGATACGATCGTCTTCGGGTTCCTCGACAGCCACACCCTGCTGTCGAGCTTCTCGACGTTGCGCATCGACAACTACGTCTACACGGTCGAATCGTTTGGCGAGGCGGCCCGCTCACTCGCGCCGGGAGGTCGGCTCGCGGTGACATTTACAACCGCGACCACGTGGCTCAAGCAGCGCCTTTTTGGCCTGATGACGGTGGCACTCGGCCAGCCCCCCCAGACCACACGTGTTCCGTGGACAAACGGCCGCATCTTCTGGAGCGACCGACCCGAGCGGTGGCAGCCGTCATCGGCGGAGGCCGTCGCCGCGGTCGCCGCCGAGGAAGGCCTGCCGACCGACGACTGGCCGTTTCTCTACCTCGCCGAGCGGGGCCTACCGGGCCACTACCTCTTCTTCATGGTGCTGGTCGTCGGCCTTGGGCTGCTGTCCTTCGGACTGATCGAGCGAACACAACGGCGGGTCAACGCCGAGCTGTTCTTCCTCGGCGCTGGCTTCATGTTGCTCGAGACGCGCAGCGTCACTGAGATCGCGCTCCTATTTGGCTCGACCTGGGCGGTCAACGCCATCACGTTCGGGGCCATCCTGATCGCCGTCCTCGCCGCCAACACCGTGGCGATGCGGTGGCCAAGGCCGCCAGTGCGGCTCTTGTACGCCGGCGTCGTGGCCCTGTTGATCGTCGGTTGGGCGCTCGATCCGGGCCAGCTGCGCGCTGCACCGTTCGCCTTGCGTCTGCCGCTGGCTGCGCTCTTCTTCTTCTCGCCGATTGCGCTCGCGGGGGTCGTCTTCTCGACCCGCTTCAGGGCGTCGACGCGACCCAACCTGTTGTTCGGTTCCAACCTGCTCGGCGCTATGGTGGGCGGGGCGCTGGAATACCTGGGCATGGCGCTCGGCCTCGAGGCGCTGTACCTCATCGGCGCGGTGCTCTACCTGCTGGCTCTGGTTGTCGGTCTGAAGCGATCGTGAACGCGGAGGCGGGCTCCGGTCCCGACGCCTCGACGGTCTCGGCGACCTAGCTGCCCTTGTGGGCCCTGATCTTCTCGACCAGCTCCGGGACGGCCTTGAAGGCGTCGGCGACGAGACCGTAGTCGGCGACCTTGAAGATCGGCTCGTCGTCGCGGGTGTTGATGGCGACGATCACCTTCGAGTTCTTCATGCCGGCGAGGTGCTGGATGGCGCCTGAGATGGCGACCGCGAAGTACAGGTTGGGAGCGACGACCTTGCCGGTCTGGCCGATCTGGCAGTCGTTCGGGCAAAAACCATCGTCGACGGCGGCCCGTGACGAACCAATCGCGGCGTCCAGGCAGTCGGCGAGTGGTTCCATGACCGAAGCGAAACCTTCCGCCGACTTGAGTCCACGGCCCCCGGCGACGACGACGTCGGCCTCAGTCAGCTCGGGACGCTCGCTGACCACAGCGTCGAAGCTCACGAAGCGCACGCGCGCGGTGGCGAGGTCCGGATCGGCCGCGAAGTCCCCAATGGACGACTCGCCGCCGGTCTTGGCCGCCGCGTCGAAGGCCGAGGAGCGGGCGGTCAGGACGTGCACGTCGCTGTCGATGACAACATCCGCGAGCAGCGCGCCCGCCCACATGGGCCGACGGTAGCCGACGCCGCCATCGGCATCGACGATGCCGACGATATCGCTCGCCATGCCAGCGCCAAGCCGAGCGGCGACGCGCGGCAAGATGTCCTTGCCCAGGGAGGTCGCTGAGGCGGCGACAACGGTCGCGTCGACTGCCTGCGCGAGATCGGCGAGCACCTTCGCCCAAGGTCCAGCCAGCGGCCAGGCCAGATCGGCGTGATCGGCGACGTGAATGGCCTGAGCTCCGTAGCCACTGAGCTGGGCCGCGACGCCGCCGATGTTGTGGCCGAGGACCGCGAACTCGATCGAAGCGCCGGTCTTGGCAGCGAGCTGCCGCGCCATCTCCAGGGTGTTCAAGGTCGCCTTGCGGACGGCACCGTCTTTGTGCTCGGCGAGGACAAGAATCTTGCTCATTGTGGGCTCCGTCTTGTGGAGGACTGAAGGAGGACTGATGGAGGACTGAAGGAG
>CALGHC010000101.1 GCA_937915965.1 uncultured Myxococcales bacterium | reverse complement strand
ATGTGACACCTTTCGTCGAAGCTGAAAAAGTGTCCACCAAACCGGGTTCACTCCACCAGTATCAGAGTGTGTCGTTGCGGACTGGTCGGGAGCCAATCGCCTTCGCGTCTGGCACACGGGCGGAGGGGACCTACAGCTGGAGCCGTACGTTGGCGGGAACCCAATTCAAATTCTACTTCGAGTTCATCGACAGCGCAGGGCAGGCTGTTCGATACCCCAGCAGCGGATGGGTTGAGTAGACATCAGCTCTGTTATCGGCCCTTACCACCGCACGCCCGACAAATGGGGGGCGGAGCGCTTTTCGCGTGTAACCGTTCACGCCCCTGAAAAATCGCCGCATGTACGCTGGATCAGGCCTCCACGGAGGCTTCAAGAAATAGAAGTATATTGCGTACGTTGCTCCATCCCGCAGGCCGTACACCGCTTCAACTCCTCTCCTTCTCCTTCCCCCACTGACATAGTAGATCTTGGTCCCGATAATGGGTCACTATCGGGATCATGATCTTACCTCTCCCCGGCTCTTCGCCCCCCTCTTCCTCACCCTCGGCCGAGCTCGAGCCTTCGTCTGGCGCGGGCTCTGAGGTCGCGCCCCAGCTCAGTGCTGAAGAACTGGCCTCGCGTGCGCGCGCGTATGCGGAGGCAGCATTGGCGAAAAACTCGCGGCGGGCGTACGCCGCGGACTGGCGAGTGTGGGCGGCCTGGTGCACGGCCCGTGGCCAGGCCGAGCTGCCGGCGACGCCGGAGACGGTGGCGGCGTACCTCATCGAACACGCCGGCGCCCGCAAGATTTCGACCCTCTCCAGGCATCTGACGACGATCCGGCGGGCGCACGGCGCCGCCGACCTGGACGACCCCACCGACGACGAAAGAGTGCGGACGGTGTGGATGGGCATCCGGCGCGAACACGGGGTGGGGCGCACCCAGAAGCGGGCGCTGGTGGCGGCGGACCTGCGCCGTGTCCTGGCGCTGGTCGAGGACGACCTGGCGGGCGCAAGAGACAGCGCGCTGCTCTGCGTGGGGCTGGCCACGGGAATGCGGCGCGCGGAGCTCGCAGCCCTCGAGGTTTTTGATCTTGGGTGGGAGGAGCAGGGGGTCATCCTGCGGCTCCGAAGAAGCAAAACCGACCAGGAGGGCGTGGGGCGGTCGATCGCCCTGCACTACGGACGGGACGGGACGTGCCCGGTGGTCGCGTTGAAGAGGTGGCTCGAAGTCGCCGGGATCGAAGAGGGGAAAATCTGGCGGCAGGTGCGGTATGGGCGGGTGTTGGGCCCGCTGGCGCCGCAGTCCATCGCCCGAATGCTGAAAAGACGCGCCGCCGCGGCAGGCCTGGACGAGACCCAGGTCAGCGGGCACTCGCTGCGGGCCGGGCACGTCACCCAGCGCTACCAGGGCGGCGACGACGCCGGCGACATCATGGAGACCACCGGGCACACCAAGATGGAGACGATGCTGGGCTACAAGCGGGCCACGCCCTGGCGGAAAAACGTCACCGCGGCCGTGGACCTGTAGCGGCGGCGGCGGGCCTGTTCGACAACCAAACCGCGAACGTCATACTGGTTCCTATCCAGGCCAAGATGGCCAGGACCTCACAGTCTGTGACGAGGTAGACCATGGATCGGGATCGACCAGAAGACGAAGACGAAGGCTGGCTTTCGAGGGGCGCGTTCGCGACCGCCCACGGAATCGATACGACCACGGTCTGGAGGTGGGCGAAGGCTGGCCTGGTAGAGACCCGTCCGCACGGACGACGGAACCAATACAAGGCCAATCAGCACACTCCGCGCACGGCGACCTCAACTTCCGCTCCTCCCGTCCCTTCGCCGCTGGTTGCAGAGTCCGCGCCGACGAACGCCGTCCACAACACCGACCACGACGGCCACCGTCGGTGGGTGCAACCTCCGCAACCTCGGGTGCAACCTCCGAAGGTTGTAAGATTATCAGCTGGCCGGCCGCCGTTTCCCGAACCGGGTGGCATTGTCCAAGCGCTGCTGGACGGACTGCGGATTGCCGACGAACTTGTCGGCGAACTTGGCACCAGCGACACCGAGCCCCGCCGTCGTGCCAAACCCAAATCGAAGGCTGGCGATGGCCTGTCGGTGGGCGACTGCGCTCTTGTTGTTGTGCCGGCCGCCGGCATTACCTGGTTGGCCGTGGAGGACGCGAAGCGTCGTCGCCGACAGCAACGCACGCTGATGAATCCTCGCCTGCCGCCTACCGGGCGTAGGTAGCCGCCAGGGATCCTGGTGTCGCGGCGCGAGGTACGGACGACCTCGTCCCTTGGAAAGTCGATGTCTGGATCAGAGCAGGGGGAGCAGCTCGGCTTTGATGAAGTCGGCGGCCTGGTCGCGGTCCCAGGTTGCTGCGCCGGGCAGGAGTGGCGGCACGTCGGCGTCGAAGTCGGGGTCGATGAGCTTGGCGTCGAGGTTCTGGGCGAACTCGGCCTTGGAGATGGTGAGGCCCTGGGCGTCGAGGTAGTGGCGGAAGCAGCGTACGACCTCGGCCAGGTCGAAGCCGACTTGCTGATGGACGGTCCAAAGGTCGAAGAGGTCGCGGCCTTTCTTTCGCTGGTAGAGGGCGCGCAGCTTGGTGCCGAGGAGCTCCTCGAGGCGGTAGGTGCGGACGGGGGCTTCGCCGTCGAACCAGGGTGTGTCGACGGCGAAGTCGCGCTGTTCGATGTCGAAGAGGTTTTGCTTCTCGAGCTGGTTGATCTCGATCTTCAAGCGCATCGGTGAGCCGGTCGTCTCGGCGTCGAACCTGTAGATCATGGTGGTGAGCATCTGCTTGCGCTTGCGGCGCGGCTCCCCGAGCCAGGGGTCGAGCGTCTCTCGGATGGCGTCCATGACGTGCCCGATGGGCGCGGTGGTGGTGTAGACGAGCTGGCCTCCGTCACGGGCGGCCCCAGTGGGGTGCGCGGCACCGCCAGGAAGGTGGTGGGCAGTGGAGGATCTCCGACCAGTTTGGACGCGAGGACTCCGGCGATGATGACGGAGGCCGAGAGCGTACCCGCGCAGAGACCGACGTTGAACCCCTGGATGAAGATCGGCCAGCCGGTCTTTGGGGGGATGTTGGCCCCCGCCGCAATGAGGGTGGAGATCCCGGCCAGGACAAGGCCCGGAAGGTTGGGATCGTCAAACGCCGCTCCAACGGCGAGGAAGGCCCCAGGGACGGCCGGCGTGATGGGGCTTGGGGCAAAGCATCCCGTCAACGCCCCGGCGATCCCTCCGGCGGCGGCGCCCGCCGCATTCCCGGCCCCGGCCTGCTTGGGGTTTTGGAGTAGCCCGGTGAAGGAGACAAACGTGAAAGTGAAGCCGACCAGCGCCCCCAGATTGAACCCGAGGTTCGCGGAGGCCACATGTTGGGGCAGCGTGTACTCGAGGAGCGCCGGGTGCATCCCGTTCGCGTCCACCGTCTCGATTCGACCGCTGCCGGGGTCGTACTCCAGCCAGACGTAACGGGGGTTGCCGCCAATCAGGACCTGCTCGAACGGCGCGTAGATCTGACGACCGGCCGCGAGGGCGCTCAGCATCCGGGTGCGGGCGTCGCGGGGAATGTCCAGGCGCCGCAGATCCTGGGCGTTGTTCTGCGTGAATGGACCTGTGGCGATGCCCTGCTCGCGCGCAGCCTGGAACACGGTTCGGCCGTCCACGAGGTTTGCACCGCCACCGAGGCTCTCCAGCGTGAGACCCTCCAGGGACGAGAACAACGCGCTGCTCGAAGTCCGAAAGGCGAACACTCCAAAGCTGCCCACCGAGGCCGGCGCGATGGTCCGCAGGTCCGTGCGCGCCAGGTCGATGGCGACCTCCGGTCCGCGCTCGTGAACGCGGCTTGCGACGAACACCAGGCGCGGGCTCCCGGCAAAGGAGAGCACGCCGGCGGCCTCGGCCAACGCCTGCCCGAACCTGTCGCTGGCCGCAAGGTAGTCGTTGCCGACAAAGTCGGCGAGGGCCCCGTTCCCCGCCTCCACCAGGCGGCTCGCCTCGGCGTGAAGCACCAGCGCAGCGGGGGTCCGCGGCTCGTCGCCCTCCTGCTCGACATTGTCCAGGAGCAGCGGGGCCAGCTCCCCCAGCCGCGCCTGCGCCGCGCGAAGCCGGCTCGACGCCGCGGCGGCGGCACGCCCTGGCACGTACCCGCCGGCGACGTGCAACGTCGTGACGGTGCCCGGCAGCACCGACGGGTCCGGCCCCTCGTCCACGTCGAACACGACGAGCTCCTCATCGCCGCCGCCGGGGAAGCCCTCCCCCCGGTACGCCTCTCCAAGGCGGTCGACCACGGTGTGACGGTAGGTGAAGTCGTCCTCGTCTGGAGACGTCACCCGCGCGTCGATGAAATAGCCGGTCATGACCTGGGTTCCCGCCGGAAAGTCGGAGTACACCTCCACCGCGGCCGCGCCCCGGGCGCGCGTCTGGCCGCCCACCACGATCTCCGGTGTGATGCTCCAGGTGACCGTGTTGAAGACCAGTCCGCCGAGGGCGTCGCCGACGACATCGTTTCGCACAACCACGGGACGGCCGGCGAGCTCGACCGTGGCGACCGTCGCAGTGACCAGGTCCGCCTCATCCAGGCCGCTGACCCCGAACACGGGGTTGAAGGACTGGGTTCTCACCGTGATGGTCACCTTGTGCCGCTGCGAATCGTCCACCTCGGCGAATGTCAGAACAGGCGTGGAGGGCTCGGCGTCCCGGGTCTCGAGCGTCACCCAGGAGTCGCCCATGCGCATCTGCACCACGGTGTGGTTGCGTGCAACGGCCAGAAGTCCGGCGTCCTGCGTCGGGTCCGGGTAGAGCGCCTCAGCGATGAACGAGGGGTCCAGGTCACCGATTGTGTCTGCGATGACCGCGCCGGTCTGCTCGCGCAAAACATCGCGGTCCGTGAGCGCTTCGAGGACCGCATCACGGTCGAGCCCCGGCGACAGCGCGTTGATGGGGGCGGGGAGACCGCTGGCGATCAGGGCGGCGGCATCCTGGGTACCGAGAGTGACGCTGCCATAACGGGCCGGAACTCCGCTCGCCCGAAGCAGCGCCACCAGCAGGCTGGCGCGGTCCAGGCTGTTGCCGGCGCCCGCCCAAATGGTCCCGCGGGCGCCCCGCAGAGAGCCGCGATAGGGTTGGTACGCCACCTGGTCGCGCACAAACGCGTGGATTGCCAGGGGATCCCCGCGCAGCTCTGCGGCCAGGGCCAGGACCTCGGGGTCCGCGGCGTCCGCGTCCAGTGTGGGGGCGAGGAAGGCCGTGAACTCGTCCGGCGCGATCACCAGAACGGGCTCGGCGGTGCGGGCCCGTGGGGTACCCAGCCGCGCCTCGACGCGGGCGCCCCTGTCGGGCCCTCCGCGCACGACCAAGCGAATGCGCGCTTCGCCGCCGGGCGCGACTGTCCCCAACGACCAGCGCAGTGTCTGACCCTCCACCACCGCTGGCGGCTGGGCAGAGACCAGCTCGGCGCCCTCGACCAACTGGTCGGTGACAACGACGTCCGTTGCGTCGTCGGAGGAGGCGTTGACCACGACCAGATCAAACGCGAGGTTTCCATTGTCGTCGGGCACTACCGCCCGTGGTGCGGGCCAGACTTCCAGTGGCCCGGCCAGGACCGGCGCGGACAGGCCAAGTACGGTGATGACGAGCAGTGATCTGAACACGGACACGATGGGCCTCGCGATAGGTCAGTGGGCTCCGCCGGCGCAGAGGGTACGACTCACCCACGGCGCCGGATCGTCGCCTGGCGCCTGGTGCCGGGCCGCACCGGGGGGCCTCGCGCTTGGTGTGTTGGGATCCATCGGCAGGTCGTGGGTCGATCTGAAACCCCATCGACAACCGGGGGCCGCGCGAGTCGCCGCCGTGGCGCGAGCGGTCAACGCCCCTACGCCAGCGCCTGGCGTCGAGCGGGGAGGGGCGACGAGAACGGAGGGCTCGAATCGCGCAGGTCGTCGTCAGCGGCGCCGACCAATGGCCCAGCGGCGCTCAGAAGCCCGAGATGTCGTGGCGCGCCAAACGGAGCGCGCGGCGCCGGGGCCCGTCAGCCGCACTTGGGGTGCTTGCGCCGCTTGCGGCACAGCTTCTTCTTGCGAGCGCAGCTGCTCTCGCGCTTGAGCTCGCAGGCCTTGTCGGCGGCGGTCACGGCGCCGTCCAGGTCTCGAAGCGCCTTGGGACCCTCGTGGAGGATACTGGCCAGATTGTCGCACCCAAGCGCAAGGTCGGCGTCGCACGCACGACCAAAGAGCTCCCTGGCCTTTGCTTCGTCCTTGTCCAGGCCGCGGCCGGATCGAAACAGATTGCCCAGGTTGTTGCAGGCGTTCCACGAGCTGCCATCGCACGCTTTGGCATAGACGGCGGCAGCGGCAGTTGGGTCCTTTTCTACGCCCTGGCCGTTGGCCGTCGAGACGCCGAGGTTGTAGCAGCCGGTCACGTCATCCCCGTCGCACGCACGTCGCCAGAAAGGGACCGCCTTGGTGTAGAGTTCCTCTGAGACTTCCCCGCTGGTGAGGTACCAGTTCCCTGCGAGTCGACAGGCTCTGGCCTCGCCGGCGTCGCAGGTCTTGCTGTAGATCGCAATGACGCGCGGTGGGTCCTTGGGAACACCCAGGCCCTCCTCGAACATGGTCGCCAGGTTGTAGCAGCCGCGGTAGTTCGCGCCTTTGCAGGCGCGCTCGTACATCGCCACGGCCTCTTTTGGGTCCGCCGTGATGCCTTCCCCGTTCTGAAGCATGACAGCCAGGTCGTTGCAGGCGACAAACTGGTCGAGTTCACACGCGAGCCGGTAGCGGGCCGCGGCTTTGGCGTCGTCGTTGGCGGGGCCCGGTGCGTCGAGGTATACGGCGGCGCGCACACAGGCCTTACCGCGCGCCGTGACGCTGGTGGCCGATTCGGACCACCGCCACGTCGCGTCCTTCTCACTCACACAGGCCCGTTCCCACCAGGTGAACGCCTTGGACTTGTCCACGGCGGCCCCGTTTCCCTGCTGAAGCGCCAGCGCCAGATTGTAGCAGCCAAAGCGGTCGCCGCCGTCGCACGCCTGTTCGAACAGGGGGAGTGCGCCCTTCGGATCCGGCGCGCCTCCCACGCCATCTTGAAAGAGGATGCCCAGATCGTTGCAGCCCTCGGCGCCTCCGCTGCCCTTGCAGGCCTTGCCGAGGAACTCGCGCGCCTTGAGGGGATCCTTGTCGTGCCACGCGCCGTCCCACAGGCCATCCTTCTGGTAGAGTCGACCCACGCTGGCGCAGGCGTCGAAGTCGGCGTTCTCACACGCCTGGACCAGACCCGGGGTTGGGCTGTCGAGCGTGTCCGCCGAACCGCTGTTCGAGGGCACCAGCAGACCCCACAGCAGCGGGATCACGACGATCAAGTGGTAGGCGGCGACGAGCAGGACGACCGCGGCGCGACCCGCGCGGAGCCACAGCGGCTCCAGCTTGTTCGACACCGCCACCCACAGCAGCCCGAGCCCGCACAGCAGCGCCAGTGGGCCCATGACGAGCGACCCGTACTGCACGCCGTTGATCTCAATGGAGCAGACCACCCCGCCGGACAGGAAGGCGGCTGCGAGCAGGTTCGGGAACGAGAACCAGCGCGTCTTCTGCGCGTCGGCGAGCTCGTCATCTGCGTGACACGAACCGCACAGCGGTCCGCGCTCGCTCATAAACGTGGATTCCGCGGAGCAATCGCACCCGCACTGCGCGCACTGTGTGGTCTCCATACCCCTCCATTTGAGCGCCCAGACTCGCAATTCCCGCGAGTGGATGTCAACCGGTCGGCGCGGGCAGCCGCCGCAGTCCCGTTCAGCCCTTGGATGCGATCAATTGAGTGAGCAGCTGTCCCCTGTCACCGGGCGGTACCAGGGTCACAGCGGCGCCGCTGCGCAGGAGGTTCTCCACCTCGAGGAGCTCGAACATGAGGTCAGCGACCTCGGCGTCCTGGCAGATCTCTTCCAGGGCTTCGCCGACGACCTTGGGGCGCATGGCCGTGGCCTGCGCAAAGGCCACCGCCGCCTGGCGTTGGGCGGAGCTGGTGATAATGTCCACGCGGTTGGCGCCGTCCTGCTGAATGGCGGACGTGACCTGGCGAAGGCGGTTGACCACCTTCTCCTCGATCTGGCGGATCATGCCGCCGTCGCGAAAGTGGACCTTGCGGATGTAGACCGAACCCAGCTTGTAGCCCCAGGCGTGGGACTTGGGACTGACGTCGGCCCGCACGGACCGGCTCATCGTGTGCCGCGTCTCCAGCATGTCGGCCAGGGGCATATTGCTCAGCGTTCTCACGGCCGAGCTGCTCACATTGGCGGACAGCGATCCACGGGGGTCGGTGTTCTTGAACAGGAAGTCCACGGGATCGCTGACGTACATCTCGTACCAGACGCCGATCCCCATCGGCGCGCCCTCCTCGGAGTTCACCGGCAAGCTGCGCAGGTATTGCTGATCGAGGCGCATGTCGATGACGTAGCGTTTGCCCAGGACCCGGACAAACAGACCCTTGGGTCCCAGGGCCTTGAGCAGGATGTGAAGCCCTGGCTCGTCCAGCACGCCAATCACCTTGCCGAACAGGACATAGACGTGGCAGGTGCCCTCCTCGACGATGGCGTAGAGGCCCAGGAGGCGGCACGCGAAACGGAACATCGGCTCGGCGATGAAGAAGAAGAGGAAGAAGACGCCCGAGGCGACCACAAAGCCAATCACGTCATCGGTCATGGTTCGCCTCCAGGATGGCGGTCTTGGCCTTCGCGTAGAGCTTCAGGCGCACGTTCCTTCTGTACGCAGCCAGCACGTCCGGCCCGCGTTGTTTGAGGATCGACAATTGTTTGGCGACCGACCGGAGCGGCTCGACCTCGGCCTGCGCCTTGAGCGTCTCGATCTCCACGGCCCGCTTGGACTGGACGATGGTCTGGTCCGCGGTCGCCTGGTCGATGTCCTCGGAGTAGCGGGCGGGGGTGTCGAGGATGATCTTGTGCAGCGACGTTCCGCCGCGCA
>CALGHC010000100.1 GCA_937915965.1 uncultured Myxococcales bacterium | reverse complement strand
ATGCGTTCAGGTTGGCGCCATCGACGTACACCTGACCGCCAGCATCGTGGACGATGTCCCCGTCGCAGAGGGGGCCACGGGCCGCGGCCAGATCGGCAAGATGAGCGCGATCAGCGGCAACATGGTCAGGCCCATAGGGTGGGCGAGGGCAGCACCGGCCAGGCTCAGACCGAGCAGCGCTGCGGCGCGTCGCGGCCGCTCGTCGAGCTGGAGGCCGAAGAGGGCCGCGGCCAGCGTGGTCGTCGCGAGCAGCGACTCGGCCGAACAGACCACGAGGCTGGCGCGCGATCCGGGCCACAGGACAGCGAGGGTGACCGCCGCGACCGCCGTCCAGGGCCCTCGCAGTCGACGAGCCAAGGCGATCAGCAGGGCGAGCTGTGCGCACGCTACCCCCCACTGCCACAGGCCAATCGTGCTCGCTGGGCTCAACCACGTGGCGGTTCGCGTCAGGTTGCGCATGCCTGTGCCGAGCACGCCAAATGCGCCGCCACGACTGCCGCCGAGCGCGCTGATCCACGGCACAGCGCTCGCCGAGAACGGGATCCCGCCGCCGAGCAGCACGCCAGCGAGCGCGACGATCCCGGCTGACCGCAGGGCGCGCTGCGACCACGGCCGCGCGGCTATGGCGTCGCGAAACCGGCGGGCACCGGCGAGCCGGTCGAGAAGCGCGGCACGGCTGGTCATCGGCCAGGCCTCCCGGGGCGTCGCGAGGCCCTCTTCAGGGCGCGTGTCGGCGCGATCGTCGGCGTTACCCGGCTCGGAAGGGCCAACGGACCGAGCATCTTGCGCATCGCCGGGGCGACGAGACGCGGCGTCTTCGCCGGCTCTTGCGCGGCGGTGGGCCGGTCGTCGATGGTCCTCTTGCCGGTCATCTCGACCTGGACACAGGCGTGGCGCCAATCGTGATTCTCCGCGACGACCTCGATCCGCAGTCGGTCGCGCGCCGCGCCCGCCGGAACTGAGACCTCGGCGCGTTCGATACCGGCCTTATGGCTCTCTTTGAGCTCAAGCAAGCGCTGGCCGCCGACGAGGACCCTCAGATCGACTCGGGCGCCCCCGTTAGAGCTATCGAGGAGCGCGAGTCGCGCTCGCAGGTGGCTTCCGATGGGCGCCGCGGGCCATTCGATGACCTTGGTGCCGCGATCTGGGCTGGGGTGCATCCACAGGCAGCGAACCGGTCGGCCATCGGCGCGACCTGCGTAGGGCGAGATCGCGTTCCAGACCTGATCGCCGCATGCGAATCGCTGGTCGTCCGCCTGCCAGATGCAGGTCTCGCGGGCTTGGCCCCGCTCGATGAAGGCAGTCGCGTCGCCAAGGGAGTCGACAGCTGAGAAGGTCGGCGCGACATCTGCCTCGTCAGGCATCGGCGCGGGCGGTCGCTCGCTGGTTGTCGCCAATACCGCGTAGGCCAGTAAAATCGCGGCGAAGATCAGCAGACCTGCCGGTCGTGCGGAGCCGTGAGCGACGTTGCCTGGGGCGATTGGCGACATAGGACGCTCGCGGGCACTCGGCGGATGGCGAATCGAGACATCGCCCCTGGCGGCGTAAAGACTTGGAGCGGGCCCCGTCCTGCGGCCACTGTGATGCGGCGCGATCGAGGCCTTCATGCCTTCGGCGGCCCATGCCGATTTAGCGCAGCGGCGGTAGCCGCGCAAGGTTGCGGCCGCTCGCTGGTGGCGCCCGCCGCCGGTGTAGGGTGGAGGTTCGCGGTAGGAAGCCGGTCAACCGCGCGGTCTGGAAGCTCTGTGGTCCCGACCCCGGCGTCTGCCATACGGCGTCCATGGTCTCGACAGCGTTCGGAAAACGTTGACATCGACGCCCAGTGATCCGTATGCTCCGCCCGCCCTGCGTGGCAGCGCCCGGCCCGACGTAAACCACGTCGCGGCACGCGCGATGCCTCACGGAACGCAGGCGGGTACGCCGGCAGCGAGATCCGAATACGGAACGCGCCGCACGTCGACCGCCTCGTCCGCGAAGGAACGCAGACCGCGCACACGCCTGGCCGCAACAGCCGGAACGCCGCTCACCGCGGCAAGAACCGCCCGTTGCAGCGAGATAGCAGGTGGGTGCGGTCTGGCGACGGTGATCGCTCGAGCAGGCGGCGCCACGCGAAGGGTAGGACTGGGATCCCGAAGGACGGGTTCTCGGGTCGCACGAGATCAGCCGTCGGCGCGAGGCGCCGGCGACCCTCGACGGCATCGTGAGGCGGGAGCTTGCGCTGAGGCGCGCCCCGACTCCGGCCCGCGGGGACGGAACGTTGTCGGAATGATGAGAGAAGCGCGATTGAATCAGTCGAGCCGTGGCCTACCAAGGCCACGGAACGGACAGGGGTCACCGTCAGGTCGACCACCGTCATGCAAGCGAGCGCGCGCCCTCTGAGAGTCGACTTCTCCGCCCTCCCCGCTCCCACTGCGCACGACGCGCGGCCAGAGACAGGGGATATGCACAAGACTCACGTGCAGTACATCGTCTCTTGGTCTGGTCGCAGCCGCGCGCCAGCCACGCCATCGGGCGTGGCCGGAGACGTACATGAAGCGAATGCTAATCAGTGTGGACCGCGAGGAATCGCGGGCCGCCGTCGTGGAAGAGAATGGCAATCTCCTCCATTTGGAGATCGAACCTGCTGAGCGCAACACCTGCAAGGGCAACATCTACCGAGGCGTCGTCGCCCGCGTAGAGCCCTCGCTGCAGTCTGCGTTCATCGATTTCGGCAACGACAAGCAGGGCTTCCTGCCGGTCTCGGAGATTCATCCCAAGTTGCGCAATGGCAACACGGACAAGCGCGCGCCGATCCAGGACCTGATCCGGTCCAAACAGGAGATCGTCGTTCAGGTTGTTCGTGACGAAATCGGCAACAAAGGGGCGACGCTGACGACGTCGATCTCGCTGCCGGGGCGCTACCTCGTGCTGATGCCCGAGACGGACAAGCACGGGGTCAGCCGCAAGCTTTCAGACAGCGCTCGCGAGCGCATCCGTGACCTGACCGAGACCATGACGGTGCCCGATGGGTTTGGGCTGATCGTCCGCACCGCCGGCGAGACGGCGACCAAGCTCGAGCTGACCAAGGATCTGGTCTACCTCAACCGGCTGTGGTCGCACATCCAGAAGCAGTTCGAGACCGGCAAGGGAGCCGAGGTGCTCTACCTGGAGCGCAGCCTGCCGATCCGCTTTGTGCGTGACTACTTCACTCGCGACATGTCCGAGGTCGTCATTGACGACGAGATGACGCTGTCGGAGGTCGCTAGCTATCTGAAGGTCTTGATGCCGCGTCACCTGTCGGTGATAGAGCCCTACGCTGGCGCGGTGCCGCTCTTTGCTCGATATGGCGTCGCGGCCCAGGTCGAGAACGTCTTCACGCGACAGGTGCCGCTGCCCGCGGGCGGCTCGATCGTTATCGATCAGACCGAGGCGCTGGTGGCGA
The DNA here is from genome assembly GCA_937915965.1 of uncultured Myxococcales bacterium. Taxonomy (GTDB): domain Bacteria; phylum Myxococcota_A; class UBA9042; order UBA9042; family UBA9042; genus CALGHC01. The sequence continues at coordinate 5,525 of CALGHC010000100.1, read as the reverse complement.
TCGACGTCAACTCCGGTCGCGTCAAGGGCGAGGATATTGAGGAGACGGCGCGCACGACCAATATCGAGGCCGCCAAGGAGATCGCCCGGCAGATGGTGCTGCGCGACCTGGGCGGCTTGATCGTTATCGATTTCATTGACATGCGCGAGCGAAAGTACATCCGCGATGTCGAGACGACCCTGAAGGCTGCCTTCAAGCTCGACAAGGCGCGTATCAAGATCGGCAGCATCAGCGACTTCGGTCTCATGGAGATGAGCCGCCAGCGGCTGAAGTCATCGGTGAACAAGGGCGCCTTCGAGACGTGCCAGTACTGCAGCGGCACGGGCCGCTTCCGCGCCAAGGAGAGCGTGGGCATGTCGGTCATCCGGCGTATCTACGAGCTGGTCGCGCAAAAGCAGGTCCGCTACGTCATCGCGACCGTGCCGCCCGATGTCTCCGCCTACCTTCTCAACACCAAGCGCGCCGAGCTGGTCGATGTGGAGCGCGAGTATCACGTCTCGATCGAAGTGTTGGCGGTCGATGGCCTGACACCCAGTCAGATCACCCTTGAGCACCTCACCGAGCTGCCCGCGAAGAGCGGCGCCGAGGCGTGGGTCGAGAAGCGCTACAAGCGCGTGTCGCGCGAGCTGGATCTCGTGCGCAACCGCCTGATTCGCAGCGAAGAGCACGAACTTGCGCGCAAGATGGCGGCGTCGAAGGCCGGCGGCATGGTCGACTTTGCCCAGATCTACAAGGACGTTGAGCAGATCACTGCAGACCCCGAGGACGCTGAACAGACAGCCGATTCGCGGCGACGCCGGCGGCCACACGGGGGCGACAGCGAGCGCTCCTCGGGTCCGCGCGCGGCTACGGGCAGCGCTTCGCAGCCGGAGGCTGCCGTCGAGGTTGCCGCCGTCACAGAGACCGAGGTGGTTGAGGCCCCCCGGGGTATCGGCGCATGGCTCAAGGGCCTGTTCGGCGGGGGCAGTCCGGCAGCGCTGGATCCTTATCCCACCGAGGTTGAGGCCGCGCCGGCGCTGGCAGCGCCTGTCGCGCGTGCCGAGAAGGTCGTTGATGCGGCGCCGTCAGCGGCAGCCAGCGCGACGCCTGAGGATCGTCCGGAGCGCGGTCGCGGCGGTCGTGGCCGGCGCCGCGATGGCGGATCGTCCGCTGGGGCGGCCGACAAGGCTCCCGAACGTCGACCACGCCAGCGGCCAGACACGGCCGCCGGTGCAGAGGTCGCTGCGGCCGAGGCGCCAGCGCGATCGGGACGCGCGGATGTCGCCGAGGAAGAGGAGCTCGACGAGGACGGCGTCCCGAAGCGCCGCCGCCGTCGCAGCCGTCGCCGTCGTCGTCGTGGCGAAGGGGACAACGAGAACGAGGGGCTCGCCGCTGACGGAGAACGCGGTTCTGACAAAGGTCGTAGTCCCGACGGCAGCTCGCGGTCGGGCGGCGCCGAGGACCAGGCACCAACGACTGACGCCGCCGCTGGCGCAGAGGGAGCCGAGACCCAGTCTGACGAGGCCGGACGCGGCGAGCGTGAGCGACGTCCAGGGCGGGCAGCAAGCGGTGATGACAAGCGCGGTGGTCGGCCGGAGCGCGCACGGCCCACGGAGCGCAAGCCAGATCGTCGGGAGGGCCGTGGCAAAGGCACGACCGCTGGCGATGACGGTGAGGTCGCGGTGGCGCCCGAGGCAGGTGCCGAGGTCGCTGCCGATGCAGCCCAGGACGCGGGGAGCGCCGGTGACGTCGCGGTGGCCACCGGTGAAAACGGCGACGCCGCTGTACCGGCCGTGGAGAATACGGCCCAGGCGCTGGACGGTGCGGGTACGGACGCGCAGCGAGCTGCTTCTGCCGACTCTGCCGATTCTGCCGATTCTGCCGATTCTGTCGATTCTGTCGATTCTGTCGATTCTGTCGATTCTGTCGATTCTGCCGATTCTGCCGACAAGGTGAGCGACGGCGCGGTCGCGGTCGCAATCCCCGCTCCCGGCGAGGCGGACGCTGGGCAATCGGCCGTCGAAGCGGGTTTGGACGAGGAGGCCGAAGAGCCGCTGGTGGCCGCTGCCGGCGGCGACGTGGGCCAGCCGCCTCCGCTGCCGACGGGTGCCGCCGATGGCGACTCTGCGGCCGCGGTGGCGCCAGAATCAGCCGACGCGGCGCCGGCTGTCGAGATGGCAGACGTCCGCGAGCTGGCCAAGCAGGAGATCAAGCGCATGAAGTCGGCCAAGGCCGGCAAGATCGCCACTGAGAAGGCCGACGCAGCAGCGACGGCACCGGCGAAAGACGAGGTCGATCAGGGGGCTGAGACCGACGGAACCGCAGAAGCGCCACGGCCCTCGGTGGCGAATCGTTTCGTCGTCGATCTCCGAGGTGACTCGCGGCGATGACCAGCGCGGAGGGCCAGTCCAGTCCGACTGTCGTCGTTGTCGACGACGACCGGTCGAACCTCGCCAGCCTCAAAAAGATCCTCGAGCGCGAGTCGCTGCCCGTTCGCGCCGCGTCCGATGGCCGCGAGGCCCTCGCCATCTTGCGGGCCGAGCCCGTCTCGGTGCTACTCACCGATCTGATGATGCCGGGCATCGACGGCATGGATCTTTTGCGGGCGGCGGGTCAGACCAGCCCAAACACCGCCGTCGTCGTGATGACTGCCTATGGCACTGTAGAGACCGCCGTCGCCGCCATGAAGGAAGGCGCCTACGACTTCATCACCAAGCCGCTGCGGCGGGCCGAGGTGGTGCGGGCGGTGCGTCGGGCTCACGAGCGCGCGAGCCTGCGCTACGAGAATCAGGGCCTGCGCGAGGCCCTCGATCACGCCGGCGGCGGGCGTGCCCTGATCGGCTCGAGTGGCGTGATGCGAAGGGCGATCGAGCTCGTCGAGCAGGTCGCTCCGACCCGAGCGACGGTGCTCTTGCAGGGCGAGAGCGGCACGGGCAAGGAAGTGGTCGCGCGCGCCTTGCACCGCCTGGGCAACCGGGCCAACCGGCCCTTTGTCGCGGTCAACTGCGCCGCGATCCCAGAGAACCTGATCGAGTCCGAGCTGTTTGGCCACGAGAAAGGCGCGTTCACCGGAGCGTTTGCCCGCCGCGATGGCCGATTTCAACTCGCAGACGGCGGCACCTTGCTGCTCGACGAGATCGGCGATCTGCCGTTCGCTCTGCAGGGCAAGCTTCTGCGGGTTCTCCAGGAGGGCGAGGTGGAGCGCATCGGCGGCGGCGCCGTCGAGCGGATCGATGTGCGCGTCGTGGCAGCGAGCAACCGCAACCTCGAAGAAGAGGTCGCCGCCGGTCGCTTCCGCAGCGACCTGTTCTATCGCCTCAACGTCATCGCTATCGAGCTGCCGCCTTTGCGCGAGCGTGGCGAGGACATCCCTGCGCTGGCCCAACACTTCGTGCGGCGGCTGGCTGCTGCGAACGACAAGCCAGTGCGCGGCATCCGCGTCGATGCCCTCGATGCCCTCCAGGCGTGGACCTGGCCCGGCAACGTGCGTGAGCTTGAGAACGTGATCGAGCGGGCCGTTGTGCTGGCGACCGGCGATATGATCGGTCTGCAGGATTTGCCCGACCGGGTCGCTCGTGCCGAGGGCGGCAGCCGCATCCTGCACATTCCTGTCGGCACGCCCCTTGAGGCGATTGAACGTCTTGCCATCGCGGAGACCCTCAAGATGACCGCCGGCGACAAACGCAAGGCGGCGACCTTGCTTGGTATCGCGGTCCGGACGATCTATCGCAAGCTGGACGATTGGCGGGCTGGCGACGCCAACGACGAAGGCGACGAAGGCGACGAAGGCGACGAAGGCGACGAAGGCGACGAAGGCGACGAAGGCGACGTGTGAGTCGGCCCGTCAGTCTGGCTGGCGGCACCGAGTCCTCGATCGACCAGGAGGAGGGAGAGGATGGCGGAGATTGTCCGCGGCGACGAGGTCGACCTGCTTGAGCGCCGTTTCCGCGACCGCCATGGTCGCGATCGCCTCGATTCTGTCGGGGCCGCGGCCATCGGTAGGAAGCCCGCCGAGTCGGTCTTGTCCGCCCGTTTGGAGGCGGCCATGGCTCACCGCAGGGCCGGCGAGATCGCGGCTCTGGTTGTTGAATGTCTGCACGCCAACGGTGGCTATGAGGAGTTTCCGCGCTGGCTTGCCGCGTGGATTGCGGGCCGCGATGGCGCCGGCCTCGACGGCAGCATCGGCCTTGTGGCCGGCGCTTTGCGCACCGCGCGCGACCTCGACGAGGACCGCAGGGCGTTGCCCCTCGTCCACCTTGCCATCTCCGTCGCCGATCGGCTGGGAGGCCGTGGCGCTCGCTTCGCGATTCTGGCCTCGGCAGTCGAGGGGGCCGAGGCGCGCTTGCGCGCTGCCCTCACATCGGGTGATTCCACTGCGGCCGAGGCTGCGGCGAACGCCCTGGCGGGCGACGCATCAGCGCTCGAAGGCATCGTCCTCGCTGGGCTACCGGGCGTGGGACTGCGCGATCCAGCTCTGCTGGTCGCCTCGGCAGGCGTTGTGGAGCTTCGTCGTGCCTGTGGCGACGAGGCGGTCGTGCCGTTGCTGGCTCGACTGGCGCGGTCGGTCGCGGCTTGTCGCGCGGGCCCGATCAACGCCGACGCCGCCGCACACGAGGCACGAATCGCCGCGATCAGCGACGGTCTTGACGATCTCGCCGGCGCTGAGGACGCCGAAAAGACGCGCGCATTCCACGAACCAAAATTCAGAAGACATCTCATCGATGGCCGGCCCGAGCAGGCATTCAAGGCGATGACACGGGCGCTTGCGTTCGGCGTGCCGCACGACCTCCTGCTGACGTCGGTGGCCCTCGCCGCCGCCGAGCGGATGCTGCGCTTCCACGCGCCCTGGGACGAACGCGCCGATGTGCGGGAAGGTTGGACGGAGGTCTCCGAGCTGGTCGCTGTGGCTGCGGCGCTTCGGAGTCTGCGTCAGCCACTACCGGCTCGGGTCTGGGTGGCGCTGCTGCTCGATACGACCTGGCTGGTCGCCTCCGCGGCGCCGCTCGATGCAGACGAGGCGGTGCGCTTCTCCCTGCCGGATCCCTTGGCGCTCGACAAGACCTGGGACCACGGACCCGAGCTGGCGCGCCTCGCCGCGCGCATCCAGGCCCATGACGCAGCTGGCGCGATTGGCCTGCTGCGCGGCTACGTCATGATGGCCCTGCCCGAACAGCCCCTGTGCCGACAACTTGCCGAGGCGGCTCTCTTCGATCAGGTCGCCACTGGGCCGGCGCGTCTCACCCTCTTTGCCGGGACGACGGCGGCGATCGATGAGTTCAACGCGGCCGCCGAGCACCCCCATCGCGAGCTGCTGCTCTGCGCCGCCCTGCGTCTGCTGACCGCCCGCCCTCTCGAGCGACCGGTCTATGGCCTCGCTCTCGCCGCGATCGAGGCTGGCAGCGGCCGGCCGGGGCGACGTCGCCTGACCTCGCTGCCGTGAGCACGGCCACGCCTGATGACTTACGCCGAGTCGGAACCGCCCCGATGATTGACCCGGATCGATCGCCCAAAAACCCGAAAATACCCCGTTGCCCTTGAACTTCAAG